>CANHCW010000082.1 GCA_947459165.1 Flavobacteriales bacterium | reverse complement strand
TACACCGATTATTACAATTCATTACTTGTTTATTCCTCTCTTCACTTGGGTTTTACACTTCTGTTAAGACTATCCTTGGCTTCAAGAACCATTTTCAAAATTCAGAAAAGAAAATGGGGTTACAATACCGTTCTGGTTGGAAGTGGGGAAAATGCCTCTAAACTTTACCGCGAACTAAATTCTGCCAAAAAGTCTGAAGGTTTTTTTATTAAAGGATTTGTAAAAAGCACATCGGTTTCATCTTCTAATTTGAATGGATTGCCTTGTTTGGGTGAATGGAAGAATTTACCGGAAATCATTCGTGAGCATAGAATTGAGGATGTGATCATTTGCCTCGATGATGCAGAGCACAATCAGGTTCCGGCGGTTGTTGATTTGGTTCAAAACACCGATGTTCAACTCAAAATACTTCCCGATAGTTATGGCTTGGTACTGGGAATGGTAAAAATGAACAACATACTGGGAGCCATGCTGGTTGAAGTGGATTTTGAAACCATGCCTCCCTGGCAAAAATCATTGAAACGAATTTTCGATGTACTGGTGGCGATGGTTGCACTCATTCTGTTGCTTCCCGTTTTTGCCATTGTTGCCACGGCCATTAAAATCGATTCCCGTGGGCCAATTTTCTACCTTCAGGAAAGAATAGGCTATCGGGGCCGGCCGTTTCGAATTATCAAATTCAGAAGCATGAAAGTGAATGCCGAGTTATCAGGCCCACAACTGAGCAAGGAAAATGACGACAGGCGCACCAAGGTTGGGACCTTTCTACGCAAAACACGCCTTGATGAAATACCTCAGTTTATAAATGTGCTGGCCGGAAGCATGAGCATTGTGGGGCCGAGACCGGAAAGAAAATTCTTCATTGATCAAATTATTCAGAAAGCACCTTATTACACCCGTCTTCACCGCATTAAACCGGGCATTACCAGCTGGGGGCAGGTTAAGTTCGGATACGCCGAGAATGTAGATCAAATGGTGGAAAGAATGAAGTACGACATACTGTATCTTGAAAACATGAGCCTAGGGCTGGATATAAAAATCATGATTTACACGGTGCTCATTATTTTTCAGGGAAGAGGGAAATAACCAGTGTAAATTGATAATATCAATAACATTTAAAACAAAATGGCATAGCCTTTGTTACATTAAAGTAATACTTTTATGTTCGCAAAGAACCACTATAAGGTTGAATTGAGTTTGCCGGCGTGCCTGTTCGTACGCGACCCTCAAAGCAGTGAGTTGGGCAAAATGCTCGCCTACACCGCTGCAAAAATGATTGGTGAAACGGGCATTGAAGCCTTTACATTACTCAAACTCGCCAAAAACACCGGCTGCACGGAAGCTACGGTTTACCGCTACTTCAGCGGTAAACAGCAATTGTTATACTATCTCATGAATCTGTACTGGGGTTATGTTTTGTTTGGAATTGAATTCCACATTAAAGGAGAAAAATCGGATAGCAAAAGACTAAATCGTGCGATTGATGTGCTACTTGATCCCAATATTGACAACTTTTCTGCTCCGGGCACAGGTCAATTGCTAAAAGCAGTAGCCATTAGCGAAGGCATTCGGATTCACCTGCGCCCCGAAGTATCGGAGGAAATTGAGCAAGGTAAACTGAAATATTATGTTGAATTGATTGATCTGTTTGAATTGCTCATTCACAAGGCACACCCGGGCTATTCTTATTCAAGAAGTCTGGCAGGCACGCTTATTGATGCATCATTGCAACAATCCTTTTATCAAATTCACAACACACCACTCACCGATAAATCCTGCATCAGCAAAGGTCCTTCAGGGTTTATCAGAAGTTTATTGCCCATAGTAGATTAACAAAATGAAAGAACAAACCACCACCATTTCACCTTTCGGCCGAATTTGGAATCTGGTTAAACAGGAAAAAACAAATGTGCGCTACCTTTATGTGTATGCTATTTTGTCAGGTGCCATCAGTTTAATGATTCCTTTGGGTATTCAGGCCATTATCGGACTGGTTCTATCGGGAAGGTTGAGCAGCAGCTGGTATATACTTGTATTCTTCATAACCATAGCTGTATTTGTATCTGGCCTCACCAGACTGGCTCAAATGAGCATTTTGGAAGCTGTTCAACGAAGATTATTCGTAAGGGTGGCATTCGAATTCTCTCAAAAACTTACCGGATCAGAAGGAATATTGAAAAAGTATCCCGGCCTGGTTGAATTATCAGAAAAGTTTCTCGATGTCATCACCGTTCAAAAAAGTTTCAGCAAACTTCTATTGTATTTTACCTCGTCCGTTTTGCAGATCACATTTGGAATCATTCTGCTTGCTATTTATCACCCTGTTTTTCTCATCTTCGGCCTATTAATCATACTGCTTGTTATTGCCGCTTTGCGATTAACCTGGAAAGCAGGTATTGCAAGTGCCCGTTCTGAAAGCGATTACAAATTCAAAACAGCGTATTGGTTGACTGAAATTGCACAAAACAAAACCACATTTAATTTAAAAAGAGAACTCGGCTATCATTCCAAAAGAATAGACAAATACCTGAAAGGCTATGTAAGCAGCAGAATTGAACATTTTAGGGTGCTTTACCGGCAAGCCGGTATTGCAGTGGCCATGAAGGTACTGCTCACAGCAATTATGCTGGTAATTGGCAGCATGCTGTTGGTTGCTCAGGATATTAGTCTTGGGCAGTTCCTCGCTGCTGAAATTCTGATCATTTCCATGGTGGAGGCCGTTGAAAAACTCGTTATTTCAGTTGAAAGCATTTACGATTCAGGTATAGCACTTGAAAAACTTGGCGCCGTAACAGATTCAAAACTTGATCAGCCTGCCAGTACAGGACTTCATATAAACAACCAGCAAAATAGCGCACCCAAAATCAGCGTAGTATCCGAAAAAGGCTCCAAACCATGGAAAATTGAAATTTTACCAGGGCAGAAAATTGCAGTTTGCGGTTTGCCCGGCCTGGGCAGAACCAACATTTTGAAGTCCATTATTGGGGAATACGAGGCCCGATATCCGGCTCAAATAAACGATATTCCTGTTGAAAATTTCAATCATCTGGAACTGGGAAAACTCACCGGCATTTGCCTTCAGGGAAGTGCGTTGTTTGAAGGAACGCTGGCTGAAAACATATCGTTAAGTAACGAGGCCGATTTAGAAGAACTTTCGCGACTGAGTTCCATTCTAAATTTTAAGCAATTTGTGAACGAAATAGAAAATGGCTTTAACCACTATTTTGAGGTGAACAACGCCATTCCAAATAACATTAGCCGTAAAATAACCGTAGCAAGGGCATTGTACAAGTCCCCCGGTTTGGTGCTTCTCGATGATATCTGGAGTGCTTTCACCAAAAAAGAAATTGACAGCCTTCTGAATTACATCACACAAATGAATGCCACTGCCATTATTATCAGCAACCACCTGCCCGTTCTTAAAACCTGCGATCGCAGCTATTTCCTTGGTGAAGCTGGCATTCAGGAAATTCACAAACAAGACCTAAATACCCTACCCGATTACCTTGAGGAGGTTATATGGAAGTAAAAACACATCAAAAGTATCAAAGTCTGCTCATGTTGGCAGACAGCCCCTGGACCGGACGCCGGTTAAGAAGAATGCTCATGATTCTGGGACTCATTTTCCTGGGGGCCTTGTTTCTACCCTGGACTCAGAACATTCAAACCAGTGGCAGTGTTACCACCCTCCTGCCCAACCAAAGGCCACAGGAAATTCAATCCATCATTGCAGGGCGAATTGAAAAATGGTATGTACGGGAGGGCGATTATGTGCGCAAAGGCGATACCATTGTGCGAATCAGCGAAATCAAGGAAAGTTACCTGGATCCCAAACTGCTGGAACAAACCAACACCCAAATTCGGGCCAAGGAGAACAGCATAGAAAGTTATTCTTCGAAAATTGGTGCCATAAACAGGCAGATTACTCAGTTGGAACTGAACCAGGAAATGAAGACGAAACAGGCTGTAAACAAAGTTTCGCAGGAAGAGCTTAGACTGAGAAGCGAAAGAGCCGAGCTGGATGCCTCAAAAACCGCTGAAAACATTTCAAGACAGCAGTTTACGCGAGACAGTGCACTTCAAATAAAAGGCATTAAAAGTCCGGTAGAAGTTGAAAATCGCAGGGTTAAATGGCAAGAGTCGACAGCCAAAAGAATTTCAGCCGAAAACAAAGTACAGGTAGCCGTGGCAGCGCTGGAAAACGCAAAATTTGAGCTTAGAAATATCAATGCTGAATATGGTGAAAAACTGGCCAAAGCTGAAAGTGAAAGATTCAGCGCCGTGAGTTCACAAATGGAAGCCGAAGGCGAAGTGAGCAAACTGCGCAATTCCTACAGCAACTACAGCATCAGAAGCGGGTTTTACATCATCATGGCGCCGCAGGATGGTTATGTAACCAAAACCATGGCAGCAGGCATTGGCGAAACGGTGAAAGATGGACAGGGCATTTGCACCATCATGCCTTCAGCTATCAATCTGGCTGTTGAAATGTATGTCGAAGCCATGGACATGCCGCTGATTAAAAAAGGTCAAAAAGTAAATTTTGTATTCGATGGCTGGCCCACTATCGTTTTTAGCGGCTGGCCCGAGTTTACCTACGGCACTTTTCCCGGCAGGGTTTTCGCCATTGACAACATACCCAGCAACAATGGCAAATACCGAATTTTAGTGGCACCCGATTATAAAATGAAACAGTGGCCCACCCAATTGAGGGTTGGGACCGGTACGCATGGCTATCTTCTGCTAAACAGAGTTGGAGTCTGGTACGAAATATGGCGTCAGCTGAACGGATTCCCTCCTGATTATTATAAAAATAATCCGGGAGAACCCAAAATTAAAAAAGCATACGACAATGCTCCGGGCAACAAGTAAACTGATTCTCTGCGCGGCATTGGCTTGTTCGGTCATGCCGGTAAATTCACAATCCGATACTAACACGGTTTCACTCGGTGAGTCACTGAAACTCATTCGCGATTTTCACCCCATTGCCAGGCAGGCACAACTGATACAACAGGAAGGAAACGCTTATGTGCAGTATGCCCGTGGTGCCTTTGATCCTAAAATTTATCTCGAGCAGCGCAATAAGTATTACGATGGTAAAAACTACTACGATGAACGGGGAGTGGGTTTGCAAATTCCAACCTGGTTTGGGTTAACCCTGAATGCAGGAAACGAAAGCAATGCAGGTGCATTCATCAATCCTGAAGACATAACCCCTTCCGGGGGACTTAGTTATGCAGGAGCTAGCATGCCTCTGCTGCGAAACCTCATTACCGATGCCAGAAGAACCCAACTTCAGAGAGCCAAGATTTTTGAAACGCGAAGCGGGTTCATGAAAAATACGGTTTTAAATGAGCTGGCGGCCAATGTAGTTTCAGATTATCTGCGCTGGTATTTCGCAGCTCAGGAACTTGCCCTTTACAATCAGGCGGTAGCCATGAGCACGGATCGACTGAGGGCTGTGAGAGAAGAATTTATTGCAGGCGCCAAACCCATTTCCGACACCATTGAAACAGCCGCACAGCTTGGTTCCTTTTTACTCTCGCAGCAGGAAGCACAAATAGAGTACGCCAAAGCCAAACTCATGTTCAGCGCCCATTTGTGGAATTCCGACGGACTGCCGGTTGAACCTTTACCGGGGGTGTTGCCGGCGTTTTCCGGACTCGATTTTCTGGACAGTTTTGTAGCAGCATTTCCCGATACTGCGGTGGTGGAGAATATTCTTGAACTACAACCCGAACTCGGCAATATGTCTTTTTTTCAAAAAGAACTGGAGTTGGAAAAACGATTTAAAAAACAACAACTGCTGCCCGATCTCTCCCTCAAATACAATTTACTTTCACCCGGTTTCATGAATTTTACCGGACCTAGCATCACTGCACTGAATAATTACAATTTCGGCTTAAAATTCAGCACATCGTTGTTTCTCAGGAAAGAACGGGGCGAATACCGATTAGCCGATTATAAATGGCAGGGACAAGGGCTAAAGGTAGCATGGAAAACCCGTGAAAGCACACAAAAAGTGCGTGCTGCCTATGTAAAAGTACTTACCTACAGAGACATGCTTGGCCAAATGAAAGGATTGGTGGACAACTTTCAAACCCTGTATGAAAATGAGAAAATCAGGTTTGAATCGGGCGATGCCACTGTTTTCTTGGTGAATACCCGCGAAACCAAACTAATTGAAACCCGAATTAAGCAATTGAGCTATTTTGAGAAAAACTTACTCAGCCAAACAGAGTATCTGGAAAAAGCAGGTATCCTTTGGCAAATTCTTCGATAAGTTTTTAAGCGCATTGGCTGCATCTTTTTCAACTTAAACACCTCTCACCTCTTTCAACTTAAAAATTTCGATTTCTGCGTGTTCAATTTGTGGAAAATTAGGGCATTTTAAACGCGCATACACCCCTGATTGGGTGTAATTTTACAACCTCAACGAAATACAGTTTATAAGCTAACATGACGAACAACACCTCTAATTCAGGAAATTACGGCGCTGAAAACATTACGGTTCTCGAAGGCCTTGAAGCCGTGCGCAAAAGGCCTGCCATGTACATTGGCGATATTGGCAACAAAGGTCTTCATCACCTCGTTTATGAAGTGGTTGACAACAGTATTGATGAAGCGTTGGCCGGTCATTGCCGCAACATTTATGTAAGCATACTGGAAGGAAACGCCATTAAGGTAGTCGATGATGGACGCGGCATTCCTACGGGCATGCACCCCAAAGAAAAGAAAAGTGCGCTGGAAGTGGTAATGACTGTGCTGCACGCAGGTGGCAAATTTGATAAAGATACTTATAAAGTTTCCGGTGGTTTGCACGGTGTAGGCGTTAGTTGTGTAAATGCATTGTCGAAACACCTGAAGGTGCGCGTTTTCCGTGAAGGACAAATTTTTCAGCAGGAGTACGAAATTGGCAAACCGCTATATGATGTGAAAGTGGTTGGCGAAAGCGATCAGCGAGGAACTGAAGTTACCTTTCAACCAGATGACAGCATTTTTCAGGTTACCGAATACAATTACGAAACGCTGCAAAACCGCCTGAGAGAGCTCGCTTATTTGAATAAAGGCATCCGGCTAAACCTCACCGACGAAAGAGAAAAGTTAGAAGACGGAACATTCCGAACTGAAACATTTTTCAGCGAAGGCGGTTTGAAAGAGTTTGTTACCTTTATTGATGGAACCCGCGAAAAACTGATTCCCGAGCCGGTTTACTGCGAAAGCGACAAGTATGGCATGCCCGTTGAAATTGCCTTTCAATACAACACGGGTTACAGCGAAAACCTGCACTCCTATGTAAACAACATCAACACCATTGAGGGGGGAACCCATGTAGCTGGTTTCCGCAGGGCTTTAACCAGAACTTTAAAATCTTATGCCGAAAAGCAAAAACTGCTTGAAAAAGTAAAAGTGGAAATCAGCGGTGATGATTTTCGCGAAGGATTGACAGGCGTAATCAGCGTAAAGGTGCAAGAACCCCAATTCGAAGGTCAGACCAAAACCAAATTGGGCAACAACGAGGTGATGGGAGCCGTTGACACCACCGTGGGTGAAATGCTGGAAAATTACCTGCAGGAAAATCCAAAAGAGGCCAGGGTAATCGTTGACAAAGTGGTTTTGGCAGCGCAAGCCAGGGCTGCCGCCAGAAAAGCCCGCGAGATGGTACAAAGAAAAGGTGCAATGAGTGGCATGGGACTTCCCGGCAAACTCAGCGACTGTTCTAAAACCGATCCTTCTATTTGCGAAATATTCCTGGTCGAAGGAGATTCTGCCGGAGGAACCGCCAAGCAGGGCCGTGACCGAGAGTTTCAGGCTATTCTGCCGCTGAGGGGAAAAATTCTGAATGTTGAAAAGGCACTCGAGCACAAAATTTACGAGAATGAAGAAGTACGCAACATGTTCACCGCACTGGGTGTTCACATTGGCACCAACGAAGATGGTGTAAAAGAACTTATTCTGGATAATCTTCGCTACCACAAAGTGGTGATTATGACCGATGCAGATGTGGACGGATCACACATCAGAACTTTGATTTTGACCTTGTTCTTCCGCTACATGAAAAAACTGATTGAAAGCGGTTACCTGTACATTGCCACGCCCCCGCTGTATTTGGTGAAAAAAGGACAAAAAAGTGCCTATGCATGGAATGACAATCAGCGCGATGCAGCAATTAAAGAATTAGCCGGTGAAGGCAAGGAAGACAGCGTGAATGTTCAACGCTACAAGGGTTTGGGAGAAATGAATGCCGAACAGCTTTGGGAAACCACTATGGATCCTGCACGAAGAACCCTGAAAAGAGTTACACTGGATAGCGCAGCCGAAGCCGACCGCATTTTCAGTATGCTCATGGGTGATGATGTTCCACCCCGCCGTGAGTTCATTGAAACCCATGCTAAATACGCCAACATCGACGCTTAATTAAAACCATACCCAAATTATGGAAAGGGGGCTCAAAAAGCCCTCTTTTTTATTGAAACCTCATGGTTTTCACCGGACTGAGGCGACCGATCACCCTGGCGGGAAGGTACAATACCACAAAACAAAGTAAGATGGTTCCTGCATTCACCAGCATCAAGTGAAACGAATTGAGTTCTATCAAAACCCGATCAACATAATAGGTTTCCGTATTCAGTAAAATCAAACCGAATTCATCCTGAATGTAAGCCAGTCCCAAGCCAAGAAAATTGCCCAACAATAAGCCCAATCCCACAATGAACAAAACCTGAAAAATAAAAATCTGCCTGATGCCCCCATTTTTTGCCCCCAGAGCCTTCAATGTACCAATCATGGCGGTTCTTTCGGTTACCAATATCAGCAGCGTAGTGCACATGCCGATACCTGCAACCAAAAGCATAAGTGACAATATAATCACCACATTGGTATCGAGCAGGGCAAGCCAGTCGAAAATCTGCCTGTTGTAGCGTTTTGCAGTGTTGATGTTGAAAATTCCAGGGGGCAGTTTCAAGGCAATGGCTTCGGCAACCTGCTCCGATTTTGAAAAGTCTTGGGTACGAATTTCCCATTGGGTAAAGCCCGTGCCTTTCGGCATCATTTTGCGAATTTGAGAAATGTGAGTCAGAATGAGGGATTTATCGTATTCCTCCAATCCGGTGCTGAATATCCCTGTAATTTTGGGGTTGATGGCCCTAGGCCTTTTGGTTCCAGAGCTGTCCTGCTTAAAAAAAATGGCCTGTATGCGGTCACCAATTTTCAAGCCTAGTCTTTTCGATGT
>CANHCW010000081.1 GCA_947459165.1 Flavobacteriales bacterium | reverse complement strand
GATTACAACTACATGGCCTCGCCCGATGATGTATATGTGCCGGGTTTCATGATTAAACAAAATGGTTTGAAGGTGGGTGATACCTTGAAAGGAACAATCAGGCCGCCCAAGGACAACGAAAAGTATTTCTGTCTGGTTAAACTCATCAGTGTAAACGGAAAAACGCCCGAAGAGGTGAGAGACAGGGTTGGGTTTGAACACCTAACGCCTTTGTTCCCCAACGAAAAACTCAATCTCTGCGATGAACCCAATCATTACAGCAATCGGATCATTGATCTGGTTTCGCCCATAGGCAAAGGACAACGCGGTTTGATTGTGGCTCAGCCCAAAACCGGTAAAACCTGGTTATTACAGGGAATTGCCAATGCCATTGCCAAAAACCATCCCGAGGTTTATATGATCATTCTGCTCATTGATGAAAGACCTGAAGAGGTAACCGACATGGCCAGAAATGTGAAAGCTGAAGTGGTGGCAAGCACCTTTGATGAACCGGCAGACAAGCATGTGAAGCTGGTGAACATTGTGCTGGAAAAAGCAAAGCGACTGGTAGAATGTGGCCACGATGTGGTGATTTTATTGGATAGCATTACCCGTTTGGCTCGCGCCTTCAACACGGTTCAGCCTGCATCGGGGAAAATTTTAAGTGGTGGTGTAGATGCCAATGCCCTGCACAAACCCAAGCGCTTTTTTGGGGCTGCCCGGAATATTGAAAATGGAGGTTCTTTGACCATCATTGCCACGGCACTGACCGATACCGGTTCTAAAATGGACGAAGTAATTTTTGAAGAATTTAAAGGAACCGGCAACATGGAATTGCAGCTTGACAGAAGGCTTTCCAACAAGCGCATTTATCCGGCCATCGACATTCTGGCCAGCAGCACGCGTCGCGAAGATTTACTGATTGATAAAAGCGCACTTCAGCGAATGTGGGTTCTTAGAAATCACCTGGCTGATATGAACCCTGAGGAAGCTATGAATACATTCCTCAAATACATGCAAAACACCAAAGACAACAATGAGTTTCTGGTGAGCATGAATGGTTAATCAGCAAGGATAAAACCTGTTGTTGTAGAAGCACCAGGCCCTATCACTTTCATTCAGTTTTTTAACGGCCATTTTACCGGTGAGTGAACCGAAAGCCGGCATAATCATTTTCGACTGACCAACATAGAAGCAGGGCAGCACCATACTTTGTTTGCCTGCGCCGCTAATTTTAAAACCCGGATGTATGTGACCGCTTATGGAATACAAACAGTCTTCCGATTCAGCATCATGCAGCAGTGTGATGTTGTTCAATTGGTATCGGTCAAGCACAACCATTTCAGCGGCCTCGTATTTATCCGGCTTCAAAATGTCATGATTTCCGGCAATGAGCAGTTTCTGCAACAATGGATAATTTTTCATCAGGTTGACGAATAAATCCCATTCTTCATTCCAGGTGCTGTGGAAAAGATCACCAAGAAAGAACACTCGCATAGGTTTGAAGTGGTTCAGCGCTTGCTGCAGATTGTGAAAATCGGTAAGCATGGCTTCTTTGGGTATGGGTAGTGCATTCTTGCGGAAATGAGTGGTTTTTCCCAGGTGTAAATCCGAGATTATCAACGATGCAGAGTCCTGATGATAGGCCGTCCTTAATGTGGAAAGAATAAGGGTTTCGCCCCCAAATGATATTTCGGTTTGCGCGTGCACTGTACAAATTTTTGCGCGGTGCAAATTTGTGATGATTATCCTGTACTTGCGACATTCGAAATGACTTTAATTTGCCAAAGTATTTTCGATGGATATAAAATGGCTTTTCTCGGCGCTTGTGGGTTACAAAGAGTACTTTGTGTTGCTCTTTTTAATCTTCGCTGCCCGGTTTTTAGCTATTGGAATTTACAAACGACGCAAGAAGGTTAAGGCAAAAGACAATTATGTGATCGGGTTGAATAATCTTACTTATGTATTGCTCAGTATTCTGATTTTCTTTTTCATTCTTCAGTTGTTCGGTATTACCCTGAAGGATTTTTTTACCAGCATTACCATTATTGCAGCGGCGCTGGCAATTGTTTTCAAGGATTACATTCTGAACGGACTCAATGGAATGTTGCTGATGTTTGGGGAAACTTTGCAGATTGGCGATCACATAAAAGTGGGCGATCACAAAGGGACGATTCAGAACATTACACTCATGAATGTTCATTTAAACAGCGATGACGAGGACTTGATTATCATTCCCAACAACACATTCGTAAACTCAGAAATTACAAATTACAGTCGCAACCCTCGCCACAATAGCAGCATTGAGTTTGAGGTGAGAAGTGCACAAAGCATCGATGCCATTAAGTTGGAAGATCAGCTGATTAAGGCCATGGAAGCTGAAATGGGCAATATTCGGCAGGGCTCACAACGACTTAGAATTGTAGAGTTCAAAAACGACCTTGTTCACTATCGCTTTCGTTTTGGCCTTCAGCAATACGATTCGAAGGAAGAAACAAGAATCAAACAAATTCTGTGGAAAGAGATACTAAGAATCATCAATGTGCAAAAACCGGTAAAACACTGAAACAAGTCATCAAACAAATCATAAAACAAATTATTTTCGCTGAGTGCAGCCATGGATAAAAAGAAAGTTGTAACCGACTACTCAAAGCTCAATGATGAGTTGTTGAAACTCTACGATGAAACCTATCCCACCGGGATTGCAGGCAGAACCATTCGTTTTCCAAACTCCAAAGGTGAGATTGTAACTGCTGTTCGCCTGGAAACCGATGATACCATATTTCTGGTAAAGGTGAGTGCCAAACCCAAAGAGGTTCTTACAGAGGAGCAGATGGATGACCTTGTCAGACCTTCGGAGAAAGAAGAGCAGGGCGAGGACGATGAAGAGAGCAAATCGGGAGACGAGGAGGAAGAAAGCCCTTCGCGCGGAAGAAATTTCGAAGAGGAATAAAAATGTTGCATTCTGCCATTACTAACAGCATCATGGTTGAAGTGATACCTCGGTATGAGGATATTCCCATGACTGGTGAACATGGCAGATTTGTATTTTCTTACACGGTTAAAATTACCAACCTCGGTGGCGGGCATCCTCAACTACTGAGCAGAAAATGGCACATAACCGATGCTGAAGGTCAGAATAAATTTGTTGAAGGTCCCGGAGTAGTGGGCGAACAACCTGTTATTGGGCCTGGTCAAACATACATTTACAGCAGTGTTTGTCCGTTAAAGACCGAATTTGGCCGCATGCAGGGGCATTACCTTTTTTATTGCGGTGAAACCGATGAACATTTTCAGGTTCAGATTCCTGCATTCACACTCGAAGCTACTTTCAAACTTAATTAATGAAACCCACTTTAATCATCACAGGTGCTACCCGGGGAATCGGTCGCAGCATCCTTGAAAAGTTCCTGCAAAACGGTTTTGACGCAGCGTTTTGCGGCTCAACCGAATCGGATGTACTTCGGGTTTCTGAAGAGCTGAGATCTGTATATCCAAATTCGACGATACACGGCATCACGGCTGATTTGAAAAACAAGGCTGAAACAGAACTTTTCGGTAGAGAAGCTTTGGAAAAACTGGGTCATTGCACAGTGTTGATTTGCAATGCGGGTTTGTTCAGAGCCGGAGGAATTTTAACCGAGGAAGAAGGTTGTTTTGAAGATCAAATAAACCTGAATCTGGGGCATGTTTATCATTTGATTCGAATTGTGGTACCCACCATGTACCATGTTCAACGGCCACATGTGTTTACCATGTGCAGCATTGCCAGTATTCAGGCCTATCCTGCGGGTGGGAGTTACTGTATTTCTAAGTTTGCCTTATTGGGACTGACCAAAGAATTGCGTGAAGAGTTGAAGCCCAAGGGCATTTGCGTTACTGCCATTTTGCCGGGCGCAACCTACACCGACAGCTGGAAACCGGCGGGATTGCCGGAATCGAGGTTTATTAAAACTTCGGCTATTTCTGAACAGGTGTTTACGGCATGGAATATCAATGAGTCGGCTTGTATTGAGGAAATTCTAATTCGACCATTGGCCGGAGACATTTAATCTCTTTTTGTCTATTCATTGTCAATTTGAAGGCTTGTTGCCTTGCAGCAGATTATTCTTATTAATTTTGCTATCAGAGAAACAACCTTTAAATTTGCATTTAAACTGACATTAAATCATGAAGAGATATTTACTTTCAATCGCACTGGCAACCCTGGCAATTGGTCAGGTATCAGCTCAGGCTCAATCCTCGCATTTAAAAGTGCAGGAGAATCTTAGGTACAATGGAAATGTGTACATTAAAAATGGCAACACATTTACAGAAAAAAAATTGAACCGTCGTGCTGGTAATGACACAGGCGGATGGTATCAATTCACCAAGGCTTATGAAGAGGGAACATTGCTCGGCACCAAACTGAGCACATTTATTAGCTTCATCTATCCCGATACCACAGCTTACACTGTTGGAACAGATGGAGTGAAGAATAAAATTGGTTTTCATGCTTTGGGAACAACCTTTGACCCCAAAGATTCCAATTTCTATGCAGTAAATATGCCTGTATTGACTAAGTTTCAGTCTTACACTTTGGATAGCATCGTATTTCAGCAGTCCTATGTTCGCTTCCTCGATTCAACCGTTGTGAACGGTAAAACAGTGGAAGTGGTTGATACCGCCTACATTCAATATTTCGACATTACAGGTTTGGATGTAACCGCATACAATTATCAGCCTCCTGCACCTCCTACAAGGTACTATTGCGCATACCCAAAGGCGGCCAACTTCAATTTGAAGAATTGTCTGAACAGCGCGGCTATCAAAACTGATACCATTCTTTTGAACGGCAAAATGAAGGATAGCATTGTTCTTGATGGATCAAACACATCCTTCTTCTTGCGCGGAATTCAGGCGTCTGTAGGAATCAATTCCAAATCTACAAGCACTACACCCATTACAAACAATCTTACCGCTTGGACAGTAACTTTTCATCCAATGGTTAAAACCTCTTTGGGCGATACGCTGATTGCCTATGATGGTTCAAAATGGTTCAAGAAGTACAACATGTATGGAATTCGTTTGGCCTCTTTGACCGGCCACGATCAGTTGATTCTGAATCAGACCCGTATTAACAATTCAATTATTTCAAACTTCCAGGTTCGCTATGGTCAATCATTTGGTCCGTTCAAATCTTATTTGTCCGGAACCTTGTTCGGCAGTTCGATTTTTGTTCCTGGTTTTTTTCATATCACCACTTCAACTCTCGGAACCAAAAATGTAGCTAGCAATTTGGGAAGCGCTGTTGTATTCCCTAACCCTACTTCATCAGGTTCAGGTATCAGCGTAGCGTTCCAGTCTAGCACCGGAGCCATGGTAAATGCGAAAATTACTGACATGAACGGCCGGATTGTGAAAAGCATTGCCTCTAAAAATATCGTAGCTGGAGAGAATGTAATCTCTTTCAATACAGATGGTCTGGCTAAGGGCATGTATTTGATTAGCATTCAGGGTAACAACGGCAGCACAGCCGCTAAATTCACTGTGCAGTAATTAAAAAGAATCTTAATAAAAAAGACCACCCGAGAAGGTGGTCTTTTTTTTGTACCCATTTTCAGTGATAAAGGGTAATTTTGTTGGCAATGTTAAGAAAATCCCTACTGCTGATAATTTTTGCAGCCTGTTGCGCAAACTTAAAATCCCAAAGTTTCTATGGTTTGCAAAATTCAAACTTTAACGGTGTTCACGGAATGTACCTGAACCCGGCAATGCTGGCCGATAATCGCTACAAGAGCCACAATAACATTGCTTGTTTCGGGTTTCAGTTTGCCAATGATTTCATGAATCTGGAATTGCCATATTCACTTTCTGATTTGGTAAGTGGTAAGGTGCCGGCGAACTATGAGAATCCGGATGGAACATTAAAATGGGATCCGTCATTTATTCAGTTTCAAAATAACGGCAAGGATAAGAATTTGAACATTGGCCTCGAAATGAGGGGACCTGCCTTTATGAAAAGCATTACCAAACGATTCGCTTTTGGCGGAGGCAGCAGGGTGAGGACTTTGTTGAATTTAAACAGGGTTTCAGAAGAAATGGCGCTTTTTGCCAAATCCTTTATTGACAGCCAGCCGGGCTCATTTGCCGCAGTGGGAAACAATCGCTTTGCAATGAATTTAAATTCCTATCAGGAAGTGAGTGGTTCTGCTGCCCTTGTTTTATTCAATCGGCGTGCATTTTACCTGAAGGTGGGTGCTACAGCCAAGTATCTGATGGGTTTGGGATCGGCTTACATCCGAAACAATGGTGTGAGTATTAATAAAGGGGGAGGAGATAGTCTTATTTTTGAAAGTTCTGATGTTGAGATAGGACATACTTCAACACAGTTTTTACAGCGGTTTAATCAGGGAATATTAAGTAGCGCACTCCCAAGTTTTCGGAACATTGTCGGTTCTGGTTTTGGATTTGACTTCGGTGCGGTATTCGAGTACCGTCCGGAATTGACTGAGGCTCTTTCATCGGGAAACAACTATTTGTTTAAAGGCGGCATTTCTTTACTGGACTGGGGAAAGATTAACTTTGGTAAGAATATTCAAACCTATTCTGTTTCAAATTCCACTCCGGTTGTTTTTACAGCAAACTCTCTTTTTTCGTCGGCATTTTCAAATGGCATTGATTCCGGTTTGTCATTTATAAAAAACTATGCAAAGCAGAATTTTAATTATAGCGAAGGATCGGGTAGGCAAACAATTTCAATTCCTACAACGCTTAACTTTCAATTTGATTGGAATGTAATTAAGTTGTTTTATGTGGGAATGAACTGGTCTCAATCTGTAGTTAGCCGAAGTGATATAGCCATCAGAAGGCCATCATCCATTGTAATTATACCCCGCATTGAGTCCCGCTTGTTTGAGTTTGCCGTTCCCATGAGTTTATACAACGATTACAGGAATGCGGCATTTGGATTGTACGCAAGGGTTGGACCGGTATTTATTGGATCTGACAATTTGTTGAAATCCATAAATAAGAACAGTTCATTCAGCGGTTTTAATTTTTACTTCGGAATCAGCTCCGGAATTTCCGCAGCTAAGATGAAATAGAATTGATTTTTAGGCCTGTGTGCGCAGAATGCTTGCTCCCAGCGGGTTTAATCTTTCTTCAATTCTTTCGTAACCGCGGTCAATTTGTTCAATATTTCGGATTGTGCTGTTGCCCTTGGCACTCATGGCTGCAATGAGCAGCGCCACACCTGCTCGAATATCGGGAGAGGACATGGTAATCCCTTTCAGTTGTGTTCTTCTGTCTAAACCAATGACCGTGGCTCTGTGCGGGTCGCAAAGAATGATTTGAGCTCCCATTTCAATCAGATTGTCAACAAAAAACAGCCGGCTTTCAAACATTTTTTGATGTATGAGAACAGTTCCTCTGGCTTGTGTCGCTGCAACCAGCGCGATTGAAATCAGGTCGGGTGTAAAACCGGGCCATATTTGGTCTGAAATGGTTAGTATGCTACCATCAATAAAGGTATCAATCTCATAATGTTCCTGTTGTGGAATGAAAATGTCGTCTCCTTTAAACTCCATTTTAATTCCCAGTCGCTGGAAAGTTCTGGGAATGATTCCCAACATATCAATGCGGCAATCCTTTAGGGTTATCTCACTCTGGGTCAATGCCGCCATACCAATAAAGCTGCCGATTTCAATCATATCGGGCAAACAACGGTGAATACAACCTTTCAGGGAATTTACCCCTTCAATTTCCAATTTGTTTGAACCAATACCGCTAATTTCGGATCCCATGCTGTTGAGCATCAAGCACAATTGCTGAATGTATGGTTCGCAGGCTGCATTGATAATGGTGGTTTTTCCTTTTGCCAATACTGCGGACATGACTATGTTGGCTGTTCCTGTAACCGAGGCCTCATCCAACAGCATCGCTTTACCAATCAGCTCTTTTGCGTGAACCTTGTAAAAGTTCTGTTGGGGTAAATACTCAAAATCGGCACCCAATTGAGAAAAACCTTCAAAGTGAACATCCAGTCTTCGTCTTCCTATCTTATCGCCTCCAGGAGAAGGTATATATCCTTTACCAAATCTGGCCAGCATGGGGCCAACAATCATGATGCTTCCCCTGAGTGCAGCACCTTGCTTTTTGAATTCTGCAGAGTGCAGGTAGTCCAAATCTACATGTTCAGCCTTGAAAGAATATTTACCTCTTTCAATTCTGTGGGTTTTTACTCCCAGGCAATGAAGCAATTCAATTAGTTTGAGTACATCTTTAATTTCAGGAATGTTTTCAATGACAACTTCATCAGGGGTAAGCAATACTGCGCAAAGCACCTGTAAAGCCTCGTTTTTAGCTCCCTGTGGAGTGAGTTCTCCATGCAAACGATGACCGCCTTCAATTTTGAAAACTTCCATTTCTTAAAATCTTCTGAAACCGCCTTTGTTCCCCGGTCTGTTAAAGCGGTTTTTCTTACCACCTTGATTATTCCCTTGTTTCTTAAAGAATCTTCTTTGCTGTTGCTGAACAGGACTGTTGTCAGGAGAAACAACCAAATCGCCACCTCCAATGCTCAGTTTGCCTTTGCTCAGCACATTCAAATGTTCAGCAATCACATCGTTGCTTAAGTTTTCGTTGTTCCAACTTTTACAACTGTTGAACATAAATGAGGCAATCAGGTTTACCAAATCTTGTTTCATTTCCCCGGGTTCCATATCGGCAACCTTATCAACCATATTCTGAAGATTCCTGCCGTAAAACCTGAATTTTATTTTTGAATCTGGATATCCTATGGTATCGGGTTTTTTGTTTCTGGCTTCGGGCTGTGGAACTGTAAATGGACAATCCACATCCAAATCGAAGTTGGCAATCTGATAAAGATGCCCCCACAGTTTTTCCCTGTAGTTACTTTGCTGCCTGACCTCAGGATTCAAAGTTGCCATAACATTAACAAGCGCATGCGCCCATTTTGTGCGTTGTTCCTTGACGGTTTGCTTTCTAATATGGTCAATGTATTCCTGAATATGACGACCATATTCGGCAACCATCATTTTGTTTCTTTGGGTGTTGTAATCGTCCTGTAACCGCATTTTATGAAGTAATCAGTTATTCAAAATGAAAAAGGCTCCCCTCCGGAAGCCTTTTTTATGTGATTGTGATGGTTTAATAGAAATAATCCTCGTCGTTAATGCTCTTCATTTCCATGGTCCATTCCTTGCCGGTTTGGTCATTGCCGCGAACATGCATTTCCTTTTCTTTCAGCATGGTAATCACCCAGTAAATGGGGTTCTTCTCGGTGATGAT
>CANHCW010000080.1 GCA_947459165.1 Flavobacteriales bacterium | reverse complement strand
CCTGAAATTTTGAATGAGCAGAACTATGCCGGAGTGGTGTTTGGTCCTGGCCCCTGCGTGCCTGCAACAGCCGGAAATTTGTTTGCGGTGCTGGATGCTGCCTGGAACCGCTTACCTGTGCTGGGAATTTGTTTGGGGCATCAGGCCATTGCTGAAAAATGTGGCTGGACGTTAAAACAGGCCGCAGCGCCTGTTCATGGCAAAGCCCGGTTTGTGAGGCACAACGGGGATGGTATTTTCAGTCAAATAGACAACCCTATGCAGGTTGGCCGTTATCACAGTTTGGTGGTTGAAGCGCCGAAAAGTGCCACAGAATTGGTTGCAGTAGCTGATTGTGAAGGCGAAGTGATGGCAGTAAAGCACACAACGCTGCCCATTTGGGGTGTTCAGTTTCACCCTGAGAGCATTCTTACCCCACAAGGGCAGGTTTTAATTAACAATTGGGCCTCAGAGCTGGGAGCTTAGTTTTTGTACGCAGTCAGCAATTTGGTGAGGGGCAAATCCGCAGTACTCATATAGTTTTTCATTGCTGCCATGGGGGATGAACCGATCGGGGACACCCAGATTCGTGCATTGTCCCCGGAATCCGATTTGCTGAAGGCAGTTGAGCAACTGATGACCCATTCCACCCGGAATGCAGCCGTCTTCAACAGTTACAATGTGGGTGCATTGTTTTAAATCGTTCAGCAGTTCAGGGTGAAAATTTTTAATTCGGCCAATGTGGAAATGCCCCGGATTGTTTGCTGTTTGCTCAACAGCTTTTTCGCAGAGGAGGGTTGCAAGTCCGCAGGAAACCAAGGCAATTCCGCTTCCTGTTTGAAGCAGAGAGTAGCCTTTTTCGGTTAATTGTTTCAGGTCAATATTTTTGCCCTGAATACCGGCGGCTGGGCCTTTTGGGTATCGGATGGCCACGGGTTTATTTGCACCTGTTGCAATCCGCAGGTATTCCTGTAGCTCTTCTTTCCAGGCCGGGGCATATAAATCAATGCCGGGAATACAACTTAAAAAAGCCATATCGAAAACCCCGTGGTGGGTTGGTCCGTCTTCGCCTACCAATCCGGCCCTGTCTATGAGCATGGTAACCGGCAGTTGTTGCAGGGCAATGTCATGTATAACCTGATCGAAAGCCCGTTGTAAAAAGGTAGAGTAAACAACGAGGTAAGGTTTCATGCCTGCGGCGGCGAGCCCTGCGGCGAAGGTGGCAGCATGCTGTTCGGCGATGCCGGTATCGAAAAAGCGGTCTGGGAATTCGTTAAAGCACTGCTGTAAGCCACTGCCAGATGGCATTGCAGGGGTAATGCCGACAACCTTATTGTCATTTTGGGCCAGATTCAGCAATTCTTGCCCAACTAATTCGTGCCATTTCAATCCACTTTGTTGTTGAACATTTTCAATCTTTACATAACTCGCGGTGCTGTGCCAGCGGGTTTGCTCTGTTTCAGCAGGAGTGTAGCCTTTTCCCTTAATGGTTTTAACATGCAAAATCCTAGGTCCGGTAAGTCCAATATTGGAACGGATTGCATGGAGCAGTTCATTCAGGTTGTGTCCGTCAACAGGGCCTGTGTAGGGCAATCCAAACAGGGTAAAAACATTGTCTGTACTGCTTTCAATGCTTTGCAGGTGCCTGTCTATAGCGCCGTTGTTGGGATCTATGCCAATGTGATTGTCGTTGATGACAATTAAAACATTAGCTTGAGAAGTTCCGGCGTTGTTCAGGGCTTCAAAAGCCATTCCGCCGGTAAGTGCGCCATCGCCAACCACGGCTATGGTAAGCGCGTTGGGATTGTTCTGCAGCAGGTCGGCTTCTGCCATGCCCAGCGCAGCAGAAATAGCAGTTGAAGAATGTCCCGTTCCAAAAGCATCGGCAGGGTTTTCGTCTCGTTTGGGAAAACCGGAAATACCCCCAAAGGTTCTTACGCCGGGTAAATCATTTTTTCTGCCACTAAGTATTTTATGAACATAACTCTGATGTCCTACATCCCAAATAAGTCTGTCCTGCCGGTTCATGCAGTGCATCAATGCTACAGTCAGTTCCACAACCCCCAGGTTGCCCGCAAAATGCCCCCCTGATTTTAAAATGGTTTCAATGATGTAATGCCTGCATTCGTCGGCAAGCTGTGCAAGTTCAGACGGATTGAGCCCGGCCACATCAGTGGATTTGTTGATTTTATTCAGGTAAAACAAAGCACTGCAAATCTACCGAATAGAAATGGTTGGGCGAGAATCACTAAGCATTCAGTTTGTGTAGAAAAAAACTAACATTCATAAAACAAAAATTACCTCGTTATTCTCCTGAGCTAAAAAACTAACCAAATTCAGGGATTTTTATTCACTATAAAATTTTAAGAAATCATTGTAATAATCAATTAATCAATGTAATAAACAAATTAATATACATTCCAAACGAAAAAAAAGCCATCAGTAAATTTTCTGTTTGTACTTTGTTATTTGTCGGTTTATGGACATAAAAAAAGTGAAAAAAGCAATTTTTAATCACTAAAAAAAAATTGAATATTGAGAAAATTAAAATTTGTTAAACAAAAGAAAATCAACAATATAATGTAATTTAGGCAAAACATTTGTTCAATCAACAATAAAAAAATGACAAATATTTCACGAAAACATTTTGATATTTCAAAAAATAAATCAATTTTTGCGCTATAATAAAATAATTTAAAATGCCAAGAAAAGCTAAAGTAGTTGCTACTGCTCCTTCACCTGCAGCAGAGAATAATGCTCCCAAAAAGAGGGGCAGAAAACCGGGTTCAAAAAACAAAGTAGTTGGAAAAAAAAGAGCCCGCAGAGGTTCAAAACCTGCTGTTAATGTTTTTGAAGCCATTGAAAAAGAAATGAAAATGATGGCAGGTGCGCTGAAGAAGGCCAAAACAGCCGCTGCCAAACAACTTGAAAAAGCAGAAGCAAAGGCCACAAAAGCAGTTGCCCGTGCAGAAGCCAAGGCAGAAAAGAAAATCACCAAACTGCGTGAAAGACTGAAAGCTAAACGCCGTAAAAAGCCGGGGAAACCTGGTCCCAAGCGTAAGCCAGGCAGACCAAAAATGAAGAAGGTTGCAGGTCGCAGAGGCCGTCCCGCCAAGCGCACAGGCAGAGGTGGCAGACCAAGAGCAGGTCAACCTACCAAGAAAACGATGATCGTTGATTTTGTTAAGGAATTTGCAAAGCCCATTACTTCAGGTCAATTGATTGACGGGTTGTTCGCCATTAGCGGTGAGAAAGACAAAAAGCGTTTTTCGCAAGGTATTTATACCACCCTCACTCAAATTTACAAGAATAAAATATTACTGAAGGACAACAAAGGTTTCATTACCCTGCCCAAGTAATATAAACAGCATATCATCATAAAACGGAGCCTTTTTTAGGCTCCGTTTTGTTTTAATGCCCTTACAAACCGGGGTTTGCCATACATGTCACCTACTATATTGCAGTTTGAAAAGATGTTTTTAATCTTTTCTGCATACATTGGATTAATTTCAGCCCACAACAGGCAATTGACGGTTTGCCGCTGTAGTAATTCCGAAAGCACTTTGTAAAAAATCAATACATCTTCATGCATGGGAAATAAAGCCTGATGAGGTTCCCAATCCAGCACTCTGTTTTCCATGTCCTTTTTTTCCTCGGGGTTAACATAAGGGGGGTTGGAAACAATAATATTAAAGTTTAGCGGCAATGCCTGCTGCGGGCTTAACAAATCTGTTTTTATGAATTGAATATTTCTAACCCGGTTTAGTTCAGCGTTTCTTGCGGCTGTTTCTAGCGCAGCATCAGAAATATCAGCGCATACACCCGTCCATGCCGGTCTTTCTGCGGCCAATGTTATTCCAATGCAACCCGAACCGGTTCCTGCATCAAGAAAGTGAATGGGTTTATTGTCATTCTCTTTTAAAATAAGATGGCACAATTCCTCCGTTTCAGGTCTTGGAATCAATGTGCCCCGGTTTACCTCAAATCTTCGTCCATAAAACCAGCTTTCACCTAAAATATATTGTATGGGTTCGCCATGCCCCAGTCGTTCACAAACACCCTGAATCATTAGTTCTGTGGCGGTTAATTTGTGGTCTTCAACATATCTTTTAAATAGAATTAGTATTTCACGGCCCTCGGAATCCTCAATTTGTCCGGGATAATATTTCTCCCACAAGCTGTTCAATTCGGCGTTCTTCGTAATCATTGGCTTCTAAACAATAGCATCAACATAAATGCGTGACTCAAAATCTGTTCACACTCACTGTCAGTTTTTCTTTAATGGTGTTTCCTTTTTGGTTAAATGCCTCTATAAATACAATGTAATTGCCGGGCAAAACCACACCGCGGTCCGTTTTTCCATCCCAGTATAAAGTTCCCTTTTGTTCAACCGAATAATTAACAAAAGGCCTTGCAACCTTAAACCCGGTTTCAGAAAACAGGGTGGCGGTAATGTAATAACCCGGATCGGGCAGGAAATAGGCAATGCTCATTAAGTCATTGTTGCCGTCGTTGTCCGGGCTAAATACATCTCCGGCCAGCGTAAAATAGTTCAGCTTGTCTTTAACAATTACCCGCAGTTGCGAATTGTGCAACCCGGGCGTGGCAAAACCGGCCGATGCTGTGGCGCTTGTCCAGTACGAGGCATCATTCCGCTGTCCATCGGGTTGGGTTTTTTCAAGTGAAACACCATCGGGATTATCGAGCACAGGAGAGTGATAATTGTCTTTGTAATAGAAACTGTCAAGTGTTTTACCCTGTTTGCTCATCAACTTAACCCTTCCTTCATCGTTCGACATGGTGGGCAAACTGCTGACTACATAAAAGGCTTTTTTATTGTGTTGTTTGTATTGTGCTTTAATCTGTTCTGCATTTTCCGTTAACACAAGAAATTCACCGGGCAAAAGGCATCTGCTTTTCATGGGGGGAGTGGTGTATACTGTTTTAAAAGTGTCATTGGCATTGGAAAATACCAGTTTTTCCAATTCAACTATGCCGGTTCCTGCATTATAAATTTCGGCAAAGTCATAACCATCGCCTTTGGGATCAAAAAGCAGTTCATTGATAAAGATGCTGTCGGGTTCTGAGTTTTCTGCCAGGCCGAAGGCAACTTCTTCTGACACTGAATCGCGAAGTGTGCAAGCGCGCAAACCATTAATTTCCAGCACTTCAACCTTATTGGTTTTAAAAGGCTTAGGCCAACGCAGGTACATCGTCATTCCATCCTCGCTTAATCCATCAAAGCGGCTTGGTAAATCACCCGATTCCTTCAGCCGGAATGAGGATAAATTCATGGCCATTGCGCTGTCTGCCGGACTACTCAGGTGCAACTCAGTTCGGTCAATGGCACTTACATAAACATCGTTAACATAAAAATCAGGCTTGGTGGCAAGTGTTCCAGCCACTGAATTGCGTTTTCCGGGTGTGCCGCCCCCACTGGCGTTGCTTCTCCAGTTTCCCTGGCTAATACAAGCCGCAGCGGTGTCAATCAGCTCAAGGCTCCAGCCACCGGCTTTTTTTAGTCCATCGTCATGCCAGGCTTCGTTATACTCAACAGTTGCAATGAGTTCACCACGGTGGTTTATCAGTGTAATTTTATCACCGCTGTTGTTCAGTGAAGGCAGTGAACTCACCCCAACCCAGGGTCCAAAACTGCGCAAATTTGCCGTACTTTTCGAAATGCTCAGGTAACTGCCCGGCATAATAACCGAATCGGGTAGTGCAGATGTGCTGCTTCCATCGGTCAGTTTATATCCCTTTAGTGTAAAAACCTTTTTCGTCGGGTTAAATATTTCTATGTATTCCGCTTCCGGTAAAACAGATATTGACGGCACAGGGTTTGCCATCACTTCACTAAAATACAGTTCACCTCTCACCGCGGTATCGGCAAATTTGGTAAATAACCCAATGCTGTGTGTGGCCGACAGGTTGCCCTCCAGATCGGCGGTTCCACTATTACTCAGCGTAAAAAACTGATTTTTAGCCGGTATTTGTTGCAAAGTCAGTATCACTATGGCAGCATTGTTTACATCTGCATTGGCACTTGTAATCACATTCGATTGCAAGGAAAACTGCGCTGTTGAAAGGTTTTTAACGGGTTCGCTAAAAGTAACCCTCACTTCATTCGGGTTCTTATATTCGGCAAACAGCATTTTTGGTTTTATGCTGTCAACCGGTTTACGCCCAATGAATATATTGTCGAAACTGTGCTTGCCAATCACCGAAGTTCCATTTTGTACAATGTGTAAACCAGAATATTTCAAGGCCTTAAACCCGGGTTCCACAGCCCAGCCTTCCGTAACCCAAATGCCTGTTATTTCATTCATTCTGTGCAGAAAAAAAGTATCATTCCTGCGTTCTACCGATATTTTATATTGATTGTTGGTTTTGTTTAACTCCCCATCTGTTCCGCTTATTATTTCGGTTCGGATTCCGTTGCTCAATTTGTAAAAACTGATTTCATCTTTTAAATCGCCTGTTCTCACAAAATACCCGTTTTGAGCCCTTTCAACAAAGGTGTCGGCAGTCAGGTAAAACTCAACATAATTTTGGCTGCTTGGGTTAAACTGAAATTGAAAGTCGTAATTAAATAATACCGCCGAGTCAGGTTTACACAGCGCCGAAATTCCGTATTTCACAGTTCCGCCGTTGGCATTCGCCGTTTTCAGTTGTCCGCTTGCTGCATCAAAATCGCCGGCATTGTAAAACCATCGGGGGTTATTCAGCAATTCTCCATCGTCAAAGCTATCGCGCAATTGTGCAGTTGCCGCAAAAGGCAATTGCAGCAGGCAAAGCAGTAACAAAACTCTTACCATCAAAGGCACATTGCGAAAATAAGATTAAAATTCAGGCTTTCAGCAACCTATCTTTCCAGTTAAATTTTCCATAACGGGCTTTACAGCCCACCGCCACAACAATAAATGGCTGTATTATAGATGCAATTAACTGTAAAATAAAGGGTAGTTTGTAATTCAATTCTTTTGCAGGTCTGCTCACAATCATCACATCTGCAATAAATTTTAAACCCTGCACCGAAAAAAACAGCAGCCAATACATTCGTGCTGCGCACACCAAAACAAAACCTGCATAAAGCAGTGAAAATATAAAAGCCGCAGTCTGCCAAACAAAACCTCCCGGTTTCGTTTGAAAACGCACTTTGGCAGACCATCTAACCCGCTGTTCATATAATGCGCCCCAGCTTTTTTCTGTATCGGTTTCCACTATTGCATGTTTCATTCCGGCAAAGCCAATCTTCCCGGGGTGTAATTTTTCAATGGCCTCCAATAAAAAAATATCGTCACCTCCCGCAATCAATTTATCAGTTCTAATTCTTTCTGCTTGCCAGTATGCCTGTTTCTTAAAGCACAGGTTGGCTCCATTACCAATTACAGCATTTCCTTGCTCACATTGTTTTTGGGTAATAGCCATCAAAACAGCATTCTCCATTTGTTGGTAAACAGCAAGTGTATTTAGGCGCTTTTCAGCAGTATAGCGCACCGGCCCCGTTAGCAATTCAGCGCCTGTCTTGTTCATGGTCTCCAGCATGCTTTCCAGCCAAAGCCTTCCCGGTCTGCAATCTGCGTCCAGCGTAACAACTACATCGTAACGGCTGTTTTCAATACCTTTTCTAATGCCTGCTTTTTTGCCTTTTTCATCTTCGCTTAAATCAATCACACGGGCCTCAAGGGTGCAATCTTTAAGGTATTCTTCAACCAATTGGCGTCCAAGGTCAGTGCTGTGGTCGTTCACCAGTATCAATTCCGCATTCAGCCCGGTCGTGTCTAATTCCTTCAGGCACAAGGCAAGCCGTTTCATCTTTTCAGCTTCGTTTCTAAAAGGAATCAACACGCTTATGCCGTTGTTCTCTGTAAAAGTTTCGCCCGGCCTTTCAGTTTTTAAATTAAATGTTATGCATGCCCTAATCAGCACTGCTGAGTACGCTGCAATCAACGCCGCAATGGCGATCCATATAGCAATTAGCGTCGGCTCCATTTTTGTATGGCTAAAAACCACAGTCCGGGCAATGCCGGCAGCAAAACATTGTAAGTGTAATTCATTGCCGCTACAGCCACCAGCGAGGCCTGCAGCGATTGTGAGACTGAAAAAATCATCAATGGCAGGGCGGTTCTCACCCCGGCATCGGTGAAAATAATGGAAGGCGCAAAACTTTGAAACAGAAAAATACAGGCCACACCCAAAATAGCATGGTCAAAGTCGCTAACCCCGGTTTTGTATATCGCCATGGCATAAAAGAATGCAAAAACAGCATAGCGCAAGGTTGATATGAATAGCACCCCAAAAATTTGCTGTTTGCTAAAATGCTGAATATCATCAGCCAGTTTTTGCAGCCATTTTTTCTTCCATTCCAGTTTGGGCAAAAAGTAAAAGATCAGTAAAAGCAGGGCAAGCATGCCCAGCAAGCCTAGTCCGGCGGCTTTCAGCAATCCTGAGTATTTGTTCTCAAACAACAAGGCAACAGCGGGTATTCCTATCAGTATGGTTATTGCCATCTGGCACATACTGCCAAAAACACTGTTAAATATGGCAGGCAATCGGTTTTCCTCTTTTAAAAAAAATATGCGCCCCAGATATTCACCAACCCTGAAAGGCAGAACATTGCTTACCGCCGCACCGGCAAGTGTACCTTTCAAAGCTAGCTTATAACTCATGGGTTCAAGGTTTCGGGTTAGCACTTTCCACTTCAGGCTTTCCAAACCCCAGTTCAGGCAGCAGCCTAGTAATGCAAACCCATGCAACCAAAGCGGCAAGTCCACAAATGCATTCCACACTTCGTATGGGTTGTCGATTTTTAAAAACCAGCGCCAGGCAGCCCATACAATGCCTGCAGAAATTAAAATTTTAAGTGCGGGTACTAATATTTTTTTCAAGTAGGGACTTGCTGTTTTTTGCAAAATAGAACAATAAAATTTAATGCAGCCACATTGCCTTCATCAACTTGGCCTGTGGGCTTCAAGTATTTTCTTTTCTATGGCCGAAGTACTGAAACCGGGCAAAAAAGCAATGGTTTGTACCTTGCCGCCATGGTTCAATACAAATTCAGCACCTGCAATGTTCTCGGGGGAATAATCGGCACCTTTCACCAACACATCCGGAACAATCTCTTCAATCAACTCCTTGGGCGTGTCTTCATCAAAAAGTACCACGGCTGCCACGCAACCCAGGGCCGCCATCACCCTCGATCGTGAAAATTCGCTTTGCAAAGGTCTGGCCGGACTTTTTTCAAGCCGTTTCACGCTGTTGTCGGTATTCAAACCCACAATCAGCATATCGCCGAGTGCAGCGGCTTCTTGCAGGTAGGCAACATGTCCTGCATGCAAAATATCAAAACAACCGTTGGTAAAAACGATTTTTTTACCTGCTTTGCGCAAGGCCTCAGCTTTTTCGGCCGCCTCTGCTCTT
>CANHCW010000079.1 GCA_947459165.1 Flavobacteriales bacterium | reverse complement strand
GGTACGCACCTGCTTTTCTTCAAATATTTGTATGGCTGTCTCTTTGGTCATTGACGCTATTTTCTAATCATTGTGCGGTGGGGCATACACACTTTGCCAAGGGTTGAAGATATTGTGCCCCGCTAGTACTGGGCGCTGTCTGGGTCAATAAAAATACCCACTCGTTTTCTTAAAATTGTTCAGGTTAAAATAATAGCTGAAACCAATTTGCAGAAAACCGCCGCGGTAGTTTAGTGGAAAATTTTTGGTAAAATTGCTGCCGTGGCTTACGGTTAAATCGGCATCTTTGCCCAACGATTGCGCGTAGGTTACCCCAAATTCATAGCGGTCGTTGTTCTCAGTTACACCGCCCATGGCAAAACCCAGGTAAAACATGGGGTAAAATGTTTTTTCTGAAAATTCGGTGATTTTGAAATTCGGATTTTGTTCTCTGTTGAAAAACACCGCCGAATCACCGCCTTTTTTAAAGTTGAAATTGCCAATCAATCCAAACTTTTCGGTAATGTAATTCTGCGCATTAAACTGCTGCCTAAAATGCAATCCCAGCGGTATGTTCATGCTCCAAAATTTGCGCACAATATCCGGCTCAGACTGAAGCGTGTCGTTAAAAACCCTGTAGCCTTTGTTTACCATGTTCAAGCCAAAGGCAATGCCGGCATTGCTGCTCAAATCAAATTGTCCGTTTATTCCCGCAATCGGACCCACACGGTTGCGTTTGCTAAAGTTATCCGGAAAGGTGTCGGAGTATAAAATGCGGCTAAAATTGGCACCGGCATTAAATCCCAGCACTATCCGAGATTCTTTTTCCTCTTTCTGTGACAGCACCGATTCGGGTATTCCCAGCAAAATCAAAACAAAAACAAGGTTGCGCATATTGGGCAAAGTTAATTAGAGTAGATGTTAACTGCGACGCTTTCCCCCTTAAAAAGGTTACAGCCCGGTGTTAACTTTGCCGCATGTGGCAATTGCGATTAACGGAAACCCTTAGGCAAATTATTTCAACCCATACAACCGACGAAAAGTGGGCTAAGGCCAAAAGCGAGGCCGAACTCAAAAACCGTTGGTTTACGGCTGAAAGTGTTCATCTGGCTCTCAACTCTTGGGTCACAGCTTTACAGCACGATTCAGTAACAAAGTGGTTTTCTTATTATTCATTCGCGGCAGAGCCGCACTTAAAAACCCTGGGAATCGTCATGGCGGGAAATATACCCCTGGTAGGTTTGCACGATTTGCTTTGCGGTTTGCTGGCCGGTTTCAAAGTCAGAGTAAAGCTTAGTTCCGACGACGAGGTACTAATGAAACACCTCATTGAAACCCTGCAGGCCGAAATGCCTGAACTGCAAAACAGAATTGAGATTTCTTCCGATTTTAAAGGTCTTGATTCGGCTATCGCCACCGGAAGCAACAACACAGGCCGGTATTTTGAATATTATTTTCGCCACATTCCGCACTTGCTTCGCGGGCACCGCAATGGCGTTGCCGTTTTAAACGGCAACGAAACCCCTGAAGAATTGCTGGCGCTGGGGCACGATGTGTTCGATCATTTTGGGCTGGGTTGCCGCAATGTTACTCACTTGTTTATTCCTGCCGGCTACGATTTTAAACTGCTTTTCGATGCCTGGCTTCCCCTGGGCGATATCATTCACCACAACAAATACGCAAACAACTACCACTACCACCGGGCGCTGCTGCTTATGAACCTCGATAAACACCTCGACAATGGATTTGTGGTACTCAAAGAAACCACCGATATCTATTCACCGGTAGGGGTGGTGGGTTATCAATTTTACACACAAATAAATGAAGTAAACCAGGTGTTGGCAGAACGAGCTCAAAAAATTCAGGTGGTTTGCGGAGCCGGTTTTGTACCGTTTGGTCAGGCACAGCATCCACAGTTGTGGGATTATGCCGATGGGGTTGATACCCTTAAATGGTTGCTTGAAATTTAAAAAAGGGTTACATCACCCTTTTTAGCAGGTTCACAACACTAGTGGCCATTCGGTTTTCGCTGTCCAGCAGGGGATTGATTTCTGTAATTTCAAAAGCTGCTGTTTTGGGGTGGGGAAAAAGCCGGTCAAATATTTCCTGAGAATCGGGGGTGAGCAATCCATTTTCAACCGGGGTACCGGTGCCTGCTGAAATTTCCGGATCCTGCGAATCCACATCGTAGCTTACATAAAGCCAATCGCAGTGCTGCAGGTGGTTAAGGGTTTCAGTAACAATGGCTGAAATGCCATTTTGCCGCACCTGGGCCGCGGTATAAATTTTAATTCCCAGTCGTTCAGCCAGTTTTATTTCCTGCTCTTCAAAATCGCGCACCCCAATAAAAACTATGTTCTCAGCCGGCAGTGCTGCACCCTTAAAACGCCCGTTGCACGATTTCAGCAATGCCCATTTCTCAAGGATTTCGGCATCGGGTTGGTTCACTTGTTCCTGCGTATTGTTGTCGCCGAGCAAAGCATTCAGCGCCATGCCGTGAATATTACCGGAAGGCGTGGTAAACGGCGAGTGCAAATCGAGGTGGGCATCCACCCAAATTACGCCGGTTTGCTTACCGGCAAAGGCATCCATCACCCCTGAAATGCAGCCAATTGCATTGCTGTGGTCGCCACTGAAAATGAGGGGAGTAAAGCCGTTGCGGCAGGCTTCGTACACGGCCTTATAATTGCTTTCCGTGGCATTGATAATGCTGTCGATATGTCGGGCAAGTGGAAATCGGTTTCTGTCTTCCGCACCCGTTTCTTCTGGTTCAAGTTCAACAGCATCAATTTTATCGAGAAAGGAGAGGCCCATGTGCCTGGCTGCGGTCATCACGGCATCGGGACCCAGTCCTGCACCGTGTTTTCCGGCCCCAAACTCAAAACAGGTTTTAATGATTTTGATGCTTTCGTTCTTCATGCTAACCCCAAAATTTGGTTTGGCGAACTGCGAATTTAGTCCTTAGCTTCAAAAAGCCCTAATCAGGGTGATGTGCGTTTCCACAAAATATAGGCTCCGGCTGTTTCCACTTTTTGAAACGATTTTTTAAAATCATCGCCGGGATCGTGGTTTATTTTTGTTATAAAATAAACCGGTTTTGAATACGCATTGTCTGCCAGCCAGTCCTTTCTAGCCTGGTATGCCGGCAGGGTTGCACCCTCAGCCTCCAGCTGTTTGGCCCTTTGCTCCCAGGGACCTCTAAAATCGGCTGGTTTGGCCGCACCATAAAACAAAAAGGCATACGATTTAAAGCCGCGGTTTTCAATAATGGCGCCTTGTGCCGACAGGGTTTCAATTTTTTGAATAAGTGAATCCTGCAGTTGTTTTTCGGCTTTGGGCAAAATGAATAACGAAATGTACACCCCCAAAACACCAAAGTATATAAACAAAATGGAAGGTTGTTTGCTGAACCCCAGAGCCAGCTTGAATATCCACACCACGCTTGCCAGAATCAGCAGGGTTGGCACAATTCCTTCCCAGCCTTGCCAGGTATTGCCGGTTAACAACAGATTTTTCGCAAATTCGTCTTTGTCCAACAAGTAAGCCCACTGCGAACGGAATTTGGCATTCATCATTACAGGGCCGGCGCACAGCACCAAACCCAGGGGAATGATGGAAATGAGTGCGGGTATACTCAACCATTTTGGAATTTGGTATCTGTTGGTGTACACTCCATACATGGAGTAGGCCGCCATAAAACTCAGCGGAATCCAGCACAAACTGCTGTAATGAATAATTTTGGTGGTAACCAGCGAAAACAGCACCAACACCACCCAAAAAATGGTTCTCAGGTAGTTGAACAGCAATGCCGATTCGCCCTTCATTTGCGGCTGATTGGCAAAAAGGTGAGGAAAGGCAAATACGGTTCCGGGAACGCACAGAAAAAACAATACCAGTATGTGGTAATACCAAGGTTGATTGTGCCATTCAATCTGTCCTTTAAACAACACCCCCTGATAGGCAAAAAACTCTTTGATGAACCAGGTGCCGTTGTGGTAAATCTCCACACCCAGCCAGGTGCCCACCACAATCATAAACGAGAACATCGCTATACCCACATTTCCCCAGCCCGGCCAAGCCTGACTTTGATGTTGAATGATTCTGATGATGGCCACCAATCCAATAATCAAAAGGGCAACAGGACCTTTTGTTAAAACGGCAAGTCCGGCAAACAATCCCGCCCACAAATAATTAATGCGGGGAACCTTGTTTTCAACTTTGTCTTTTTCAGCAACAAACAGCTGGTAAATCGATAAAAATATGAAGAGATTAAAAACCGGGTCAATAATACCCGATTTAAAATACAGGGCCGGGGCCAGGCTGCCTGCATAAGCCAGCACCACAAACAAGCCGAAGTAATGCCCAATGTGCCGGCGGCCAACAGAATAAAACACATTCAAACTGACAATGCCAGCAATTGCGTTGGGTAGTCGGGCCGCGAATTCGTTTACGCCGAAAATTTTCATGCAAATGGCCTGCATCCAAATAAACAGGGGAGGCTTTTCCCAAAAAGGTTCAAAGGCAATTTGCACTCGGCTCCAGTCGCCGGTAACCAGCATTTCCCTGGCCGATTCGGCAAAATTGATTTCATCCCAGTCAAACAGGCGGTTCATTCCCAAAAAGGGCACAAACAACAGAATGGAGCCCAGGGTGATGAAAAAGTGAATACTCAAACGGCTTTTCATGGGTTGATGCTCATTTTACTTAAAAGTTTATTTTTACCCAATTCAGAAATAACTAGGATAAACATGGCTACACAAATTCCTCCTGCTAAATCAAGCAGGTAATGTTGTCCCAAATACATTCGGGAATAGGCGCATAGCGCCGCAACAACAACCATTAAAATGGTTACAGGGGTTTTGTTGATTAGCATTGCTATAAAGCCCAGTGCGGTAAACGCTGCGGCAGTATGGCCACTGGGGAAAGATCTCCATTTCAGCAGCGGATTGCCTTCAAGGGCTCTAAGCGCATCACCGAATTGAACTACCGGCCTTGTTGCGCCAATTCCGGTTTTCAAACCCTGGGTAATGGCAAATTCAAGCAGAAAACAAACGCCAAACCACAAACCCAAACGGGGATTTTTCACAATTCCAAGCAGTAGCGCCATTGCAATTAAAGGCCATTCGGCTAAAAAGGAGCAGGTGGCAAATACCTTATCGGCAAAAGGGTTGTGCGTTGAATTAGCCAAGAGGGTGTACTGCGGTCCGTTGCCTAAAAATAGCAATGTGGCACAAACAATGAGCAGCAGGGCGCTGCCAGATATGAAATGATGCGGTCTCAAATCGCGTTGCAAAGATACTTATGATGTTAATCGTGTAAAAAGCATTTTGAAATACCAATTAAAACCTTTTCTTTGCAATTCATAATGTTTTGAGAAATTGTCATGACAGAAAAATCTATGCCCGGCAGACTGAAGCTTGAGTTGGAATATCCACTCCGTTCCAGCACCCATATTTTGTATCAGTACATTTCAAACCCTTCAGGCTTGCAGAGTTGGTTTGCCGACCATGTTGATGTGAAAGGCAGTGGCCGCTATCAGTTTCGTTGGGACGATGGCAGCGAAACCATGGCAACCATGGTTAAAAATGTAACCAACAAATATGTGCGTTTTACCATGGATAACGCCCGCGATACCGACGAATTCATGGAATTCAGAATCAGTCAGGACGACATTACAGGCGATGTGGAATTGCTCATTACCGAGTTCGTGGATGACGGCGAGGAAGATATGGCGGCTTCCATTTGGGATTCAGCCGTTGACAACCTCAAGCACATTATAGGGGCCTGATAGGTTTAACCTTTTTCCAGTTCGTTTACGGCCAACCAAGCCAGCACGGCGCAACCTGTTTCAATGGCCGACTCGTCGGCATCGAAAGCCGGGTGGTGAACGCTGTTTATCATTCCTTTTTCTTCATTTCGCACACCCAATCTGTAAAAACAGCTTGGAACCTGCTGTGAGTAGTATGCAAAATCTTCGGCGGCCATCCAGATGTCGAGGTTTTGAATGTCGGTATCTTCTGAATAGTGGCGGGCAAATTCAATGCAGCGGTCGGTGAGGTTTTCGTCGTTTTTCAAAAACGGATATCCCCTTCTGATTTCAATTTCAATGCTGCCGCCCATGCTCTCAGCCACGCCTCGGGCTATTTTTTCTATGCGCACATGGGCTTCTGATCTCCAGTTTTCATCCAAAGTGCGGAAAGTGCCTTCCAGTTTTACTTCGGGTGGAATGACATTGGTGGCACCGTTGGCTGTAACCTTACCAAACGATAAAACCGAAGGCACTGCGGGATTGGCAATTCTGGAAACCACCTGCTGCAGCGCCACCACAATGTGGCTGGCAATCAACACCGGATCGATATTGAAGTGAGGCATGGCTCCGTGTCCGCCTTTGCCTTTCACGGTCAGGTATATTTCGTCGGTACTTGCCATGTATAATCCCTTGCGAAAACCCAGGGTTCCGGCAGGCAGTTGGGGCATTACATGTTGCCCGATCATGGCATCAATTTTCGGATTGTTTAGCACGCCGTCCTCAATCATCAAACTGGCACCGCCTGGAAGTTTTTCTTCACCCGGCTGAAAAACCAGCTTCACTTTGCCGCCGAATTCATTTCTGCATTCCTGTAAAATGGTGGCGGCACCCAGCAGGCAGGTAGTGTGCACATCGTGCCCGCAGGCATGCATAACACCCTCTTTTTTGCTTCTGTAGGGTCTTCCGTCATTCACTTCCATAATGGGCAGGGCGTCCATATCGGCGCGCAATCCTACAACCTTATTGCCGGGCTTTGTTCCCTCGATTACAGCAACCACGCCGGTTTTGGCCAGGCGGGTGGTGGTTAAACCCAGTTTGTTCTGCAGATAACTCTCAACAAACTCTGCGGTTTCGTATTCGTGAAAAGACAGTTCGGGATTTTCGTGAATATGCCTTCTTATTTCAACCAAAGCGGGTTGTAAATCTTTTGCTTTGGCTTGAATCATCTGTTTTAGGGATGTGTTCATATAGAATTTAAACTTTTAGCAGTATTTTTGAATTAGATTTGCAAATCTAATACTGTGAGGTCTGTAATCTGCATTATTTCTGCTCTGGCATTGCTGTTCTTCTCAGCTTGCGAAAAATCAGGCACCAGAAAGCTGTATGTCCTCGACGGTTTTTTCAGAAGTTATTTTGAATTTAAAGAGGGCTCAACCTGGCAATATTATTTAAACAGCGATACCAATGTTCGGGAAACGGTTCAGTTGAGCAACTTTGTGCAGGGTATTATGATTTGGGAGGATATGGAACAGGAATTTTTTACCTATTCATTAAACAGTTCCATCGATAGTCAAATGATAGTTCGTACAGCGGCTACGCCCGACAATACAGGTCGCTGGGCTTTGTTATACAACCAAAATAATTACAGGCAAATTGCCGAATTGTATTACAATACCAATCAATTAAGCGGGGTGCAGGGCAACAACGATACCGTAACATACCTTTCAAGTTTCAATGTAAGCGATGTGGTGTACAACGATGTTATCAAGCTCAAATCGAGCCGCAACCGCGTGGTGAGCCATTTGTATTTTGCGAAAAATGTGGGCATCATTCGCAGAGATTATGTGGATGGAAGGATTTTCTTGCTGAAATCCTATTCGCTGAAGTAAATTCGACTCGTGATTAGTCCCAATTCAATAGAGCAATTGCTCAACGCTGTCGTTATTGAAGATGTGGTAGGAGATTATGTTTCGTTGAAAAAATCGGGCAGCCGATACAAGGGCGTTTGTCCTTTTCACAATGAAAAAACGCCCAGTTTTGTGGTTTCTCCCACCATGGGCATTTACAAGTGTTTCGGTTGTCAGAAGGGAGGCAATGCCATTCAGTTTTTGATGGATGTTGATTCTTTGACCTACCCTGAGGCTGCGCGAACCCTGGCAAAGCGATACGGTGTAGAGTTGATTGAAACCGGTGTTAAGGACGATGAAGAATATCGCGAAAAGCAAAAACTAAGAGAGAGTATACAGGCCGCTGTGGATTATGCGGCTGATTTTTTCAGTAAACAACTTCATTATACCGACGAGGGCAGGGCTGTGGCTCTGGAATATTTCAGGGAAAGAGGTTTTACGCTGGAAACCATCAATGATTGGAAACTGGGTTACAGTCCTGAAAGCTGGGAGGCATTCTGTCAGCAAGCTGCACAGGATGGTTACAAAACCGAGTACCTGGAAATGGCCGGTTTGATCAAACGAAGGGAAAATGGAAGTTTTTATGACCTGTACCGCAACAGGGTTATTTTTCCGCTGATAGGGGTTAATGGTAAAATTCTGGGTTTTGCGGGGAGAAAAATGAGCTCCACAGATCCGGCGCCCAAGTATGTAAATTCGCCGGAAACAGAATTTTATAAAAAGAGTGATTTTCTTTTTGGATTGTTTCAGGCTAAAAATGCCATAAAAAAGCTGGACAAAGTTTATTTAACCGAAGGGTACACGGATGTAATCACACTGCACCAGTCGGGAATAGAAAACACCGTAGCCAGCAGCGGAACCGCGCTTACACCCAGCCAAATCAAGCTCATAAGGCGGTTTACCAAAGATGTAACGGTGCTGTACGATGGAGACATGGCCGGAATCAAGGCCTCGCTGAGGGGAATTGATTTGCTGCTGCAGGAAGACTTGAATGTAAGAGTGGTTTCTTTTCCTGAGGGTGAAGACCCCGATTCGTATTGCGCCAAACTGGGGGGCGAGGCCTTTGCTGACTTTCTGAAAGAGAAGGAAGAAAATTTCATTTTGTTCAAAGCCTCGGTGCTGCTCAAAGAAACGGGAAACGACCCCATCAAAAAATCGGAGGCGGTTCGCGATATTCTGGAAAGTGTTTCATGCATAGCCGATTCACTTAAGCGAAGCGCCATGACATCTGAGCTGGCGAAAGTTTGCGAGGTTGATGAGGCCTTATTGGTTTCAGAGTTGGCCAAACTGCTGCGTGGTAAACTGCTAAAGACTGAGCAGGATGTTATTCGCGAAATAAAAGAGGTGACAGCCGCGGCGGGTGTAGATTTACCCCGGGAACCGCTTGGAGATGAGAATCAGGAAAGAGCCCTGATGAAAATTCTGGTGTTGTTTGGCGAAAAGCCATTTAACGAAGAGCAAACCATTGCTCAGTTTGTTATTTCAGAACTCAAAGTGGAAAACCTCAGTTTTTCTGATACTGTGTGCCATATTCTTGCTACTGAATTGAGGGAGCAGGACTTTGATATATGGCCAGGACATACATATTTCATCCAACACAGAAACGAGGCTGTGGCAAGTTGGGCGGCAGGTGTGCTTGCTGGAGGATATGAATTGAGCAAGGCTTACATGGAGAATGACATTCTGATTAGCACCGAGGAAGACAACTACTTGAAGGAACTTTCGTCTGTTTTTTTGTATTTGCGAAGGAAAAAACTGGACAATCTCATTCGAGCAAAACTGGAATTATTAAAAAATGCGGATTCTGATGCGTCTGAAATAATGGATGAATTAAATTATT
>CANHCW010000078.1 GCA_947459165.1 Flavobacteriales bacterium | reverse complement strand
TTTATAAATTTTTATTGGTAACCCATTCTATTTCAATTCAATAAAACGGCTCAAACCCATGTTATTAAAGGGAAATCCTGTCTGTGAGGGAGATTTTCGTTTACCGGATACAACCGGTAGGCATATTCAAACACTCCTGCCTGCAAAGCTGACAATTCCGCTGAATAAGTAACCACACTTCCATTTTTGGATTCAATTCCAAGATTATGCGAAGAAACCACCTCAAAAGCCTCATCCCCTCCACTGCGTTTTTTGATGAATACCAGCTCCACCCCTATTTCGCTTTCATGCAATGCTCCAATATCGATGCTCACGCGCGGTGTAAACTTCGTTCCCAAAGGAAAAGGCTTGTTCTCTGAATCGTGGAAGCGGGTTGATACCACCCGTATTTGGTTCCAGGCCGCACGCATTCGTTGTTTCCACAAAGCCAGTTCTTTGGCTTTTTCAAATTCGGATGTTGCTAAAGCCTGATGTCGTGCTGCCAGCCTTTGGTAATACTTGGCATCATATTCATTCAGCATTCGACTGGTATTGAAGTAGTGATATACCCCACTCATGGATCGGCGCATCATTTTCACCCAATCTTCCGGAAAGCCCTGGTTGTTGCGCCGACCGAATAGCGGGATGATATCGTTTTGAAGAATATTATACAACAAGTCGGCATCCCACTCGTTGATGACCGATCTGTCGTGATGGTTTTTGGAAGCCGGCAGAACCCAGCCGCTGTGATCGGGCGGCATTTCTGCCCACCATCCATCTGCCACACTGAACTGCAATCCCCCGTTCATGGCCGATTTCATTCCACTGCTGCCCGACGCCTCCATACCCGATTCAGGAAAATTGAGCCATACATCAACACCTTGAACCATTTCTTTGGCCAGCGGCATATCGTAATCCTGTAAAAAGAAAATACGGCCTTTAAACTCAGGCGTGGTTGAAATGTTGACAATCTGCCGAATCATTTCTGCACCAGCTGAATCATTGGGGTGGGCCTTGCCCGCAAAAAGAAAAACAAGTGGAATGGGACTGTTCTGCACAATTTCGTACAATCGATCCAGATTTTGAAACAACAATGTAGGTCTTTTATAGGTAACCATGCGCCTGGCAAACGCCAGTATCAAGGAATCTTTGTTGAGGTTACCCGAATACCTGCTGTACAATTTGTACTGCCTGTTGCGAGGATACACGGCATGTTCGAACCGATACTTGAGACTGCTAACCAGCTTTTCCTTGAGTGAAAGGTGCATATCCCACACTTCCTCATCTGTGAACAACTGAGAAACTTGTGTTTCTGAAGACTTGGCCTGTCCGTTTTTCTGAATGTGACTGAGACAAGTGTGGTGAACCCAGGTGGCCGGATGAATGCCATTGGTTACATGACCAATGTGCAACTCCGATTCGCCATAGCCTTTCCACATGGGAGCAAACATTTTTCGGGATACGCCCTGATGTATTAAACTCACGCCATTTATTTCCTGGCAAATATTGGCAGCCATGATGCTCATAGAAAAGTCCCCATTTCCGTTTTGACCGGGCATTCGCCCCAACTGCATAAAATCTGACCAATGCATATTGAGCAGTTTGGCATGGTGGGCCAGGTATGTGCGCAACATTTCTTCGGTAAACACATCGTGGCCGGCGGGAACGGGAGTGTGGGTTGTGAACAGAGAAGACCCACGCACCACCTCCAAGGCTTCCTCAAAATTCAGATTTTCCTCGTACATGAGAAGGCGCAACCGTTCAATACCGGCGAAAGCTACATGTCCCTCGTTTAAATGGTAGACATCCGGTTGAATTCCGAGGGCCTGAAGGGTTCGAACACCCCCAACGCCTAGCAGCAACTCCTGTTTTAAACGGGTTTCCCTGTCTCCACCGTAAAGGGTTGCAGTAATTTTTCTGTCTTCGGGGAGGTTTTCTTCAATGTCGGCATCGAGTAAATACAGGGTTACCCTGCCCACCTCGGTTTTTCGAATTCGGGCAAAAACCGTTCTGCCGGGAAGTGCCACAGATACTTTCAGCCACTTGCCTCTGGCATCGCGAACCGGCAGTAATGGCTCACAGCTAAATTTACAGGCCTCTTCGTGCATTTCCTGATCGCCATGCATGGAAATTTCCTGCACATAAAAACCGTTTCGATACAGCAAACCCACGCCCACCATGTTTTCTCCGCTGTCGCTGGCCTCTTTTAAATAATCGCCAGCCAGAATTCCCAACCCGCCTGAATATTGCCTTAACCTAGGATGCAATCCATACTCCATGCAAAAATAGGCCACCAATGGAGCTGGATTCATTGGCTTATTCATGTAATTCTTGAATGCGGCGTGCACCTGTTTGATGCGCTTTTGCCATTCCTCCGACTTTTCAATCTCAGCCAAACGAGCCGCGCTGATGTTGTTGATGAGCTGAAGTGGATTTCCCTTGCAATGTTGCCAGTTCTCAGGATCTATTTCGGCAAACATCGCCTCGGCTTCCGGATTCCATGTCCACCATAAATTACGCGCCAACTCATCCAGCGCCGACAGCTTTTCAGGCAAATGGGTTTCGATTAAAATACCCCTCCAGCCAGGCTCTAACCCGGTATCCTGCACTTTACCATGGGCAACCGGGTGGTAACTGAATTCATGCGCAAAACTTTCAAACCGGGCATCGGCCTTTTTCAAGGCTATTGAATAGGCCTGCCTGTAATGTGCAATCAAATTCTTCCACAGGGCCTGATGTGCCAATGAATGGGCCTTGTTTCTGGCCAACAGAACCTGTTTGGCATCCATGGCAGAAAACTGCTGTATCAAGCGGTTCATTTGTTGCACCACGGCTTCGTCGTTGTTGTCGGTTCTTTCAATCACCTCTACCCCGTTTTCTATACCCGTCGCGGGCATTTCCCTTTTCATCAATACACCAAATCCGGCGAGGCCTGTGGTAACGGTGGGCACATAAAACGACATACTTTCCAGTGGTGTGTAGCCCCAGGGCTCATAATAAGAAGGGAATACAGATAAATCGAAACCCGGCAGCAAATCGTAATAGCTGATGTTGTAAATGCCGTCGGAGCCATTGAGGTAAACAGGAGAAAAAATCACATTCACTTTGCTGTCAATGTCGTTGTTCAGCCCCGCATCCGACAATGCGGTCATCACGGCATCGGTTTCCGCACCCTGCAAATGATGCGTGAGTATGCGGCCATTGGAAAGCACACCCACGCCCAACTCAAGCACCTCCTGCAAATCTTTTCGGTAACCGGTAGTGGCCGCAGGGATGAAAATGAATGCCACCACTTCCCTTGGCATTGATGGCAAATCCCGCAGAGCTTTGATAAATACATCCAGACCTTTGTTGCGAAACTCATACCTGCCGCTTTTCAAAATCAGCAGCGAGTTATCCGGCAAATCTCTACCCAGCAGGGCCGAAGCCACCTTTAGTAATTTGCTCCGAGCCAAACTGCGCTTCTCTGAAAATACAAACCTGTCCGGCACAATAGACTCGTCGAATCCATTGGGAGTAATTACATCGGGCTGCCTGCCGAGAAAATAACCACACTCCAGTCCTGTTATTTCACTCACGGTGGTAAAGCAATCAGCAAATTCAGCCGATTTTCTTTCCAGCGAATGTTTGGCCGTAACATTGAATTTACGGGCTTCCTGCTCTGCATCGCGCTGCGCAATGGAGGCATACAAGGGCAACCCGTTGCCGGCAATGGCCCTACCAACCACGGTGGCATGGGTGGTAAAAACAGTTCCCACTTGCGGCACTTTTTCATTCAGGTATAAAATGCCCGCACCGGTAAGCCACTCATGAAAATGGGCAATAATTTTATCGCTGTAGGTCAGGTGTTGCTGATAAAAACTTTCAATTAACCTGCCCGCCGCATAGCCAAACAAAGCCGGCTCAATATAGTCCCACTGCCCGGCAAGAGAATCGAGTTTATAGCGAACCCACAGGTGGCTGAAAATTTCATTTTTTGCGCTGAACAGAGAAGTAAAATCGAGCAATAACACCACAGGACTGCCGGCAATGCGCCAGCGACCTGTTTTAAAACGAATGCCCTGCGCCTCTGCCTGCGCTTTCCATGCCGGAAACAGGTTTTTGTCTTCCTCAAATTCTGGATGGACGCCCGGCCCTTTCCACAAATCCGGACCAATTAGTATCAAGCGGTCCTCCAGTTCCTGCACCAGGGTCAATGCTTTGGTGCTGATGACTGTGTGAATGCCACCCACCTTGTTGCACACTTCCCAGCTAACCTCAAAAAGGTAATCCGGATTCAATTCTTCGGTTTTCATATGGCGGCAAGCTGATTTTTTCCATTTAATCCGGTTGGTGCCGGGATTGCTGCCTTTTCCATCACAGGCATTGCATCCAGCCTAAGTTCAAAATCAGACAGTACATTCATGAAGTTAATGAACGCCTCGTAGGGTGATTCATATGGGTTGAAATACTTGTGTACATCACCATCGGCGAAATACTTGGTGCACATATAATAAAAGTGATCGCTGGTTTGAAGTAGAAGCCAGTCGCGGTGCAAGACCGGATCGTTGCATGCGTTCACCCTTTGCTCCAGTTTGTACAAACTGTTGAAGGCGTCATCTTGTATTGGGTTGCCTAGCCAGGCCGACAAATCTCTTTCTTCATCGGCCCACGACACGGCATAGGGCATACTCAATTCAGCCGCAGGCGTAAGTTCAGAAATGGCCTCGCTAGGAGTCACAAACCTGAATCCGGAATTTCCAAAAACCGCATCGGGCAAATGTTCCAGAAACTGAAAAATACCCGTACTGTGCCATTGGTGCTCACCAAAGGTTTCGTAATCCATGAACAAGTTCACAATTTGCTCTTCCGCAGGAATGGCCTGAAGCCAGGTCACAAACTTATCGGTTGTAAGCGGCCAACCCGCCCAATCCCGCTGCGAAAAACGAAAGGCAATGTCATCGCTGAGGTGGTAGTTTTTTAACAGCATATTCAGTTCGTTGTCTGCAGACGCTTTATACAAGTAATTCGGACTGCGCCAACCCAAAATATGATCTGCACCTTCAGTCAAAACCGCCTTGTAACCCATGTCGGAAATCCATCGGCCAATTTTATCGGCGTAAATGAGTTCGGTGTTTCTAAAAACCCGCGGAGTATAGCCAAACAGGGCTTTCATTCGCCGATCGTGCATTCGTATCTGTCGTTCAAATTCAGCGCGGCTTTTCAGGGCCGACAAAGAATGAGCATAAGTTTCCGCCAGCAGTTCCACCCTGCCGGTTTGAACCAGTTCTGCAAAACTCTCCAATACATCGGGGGCATAGCGTTGAAATTGCTCCAAAGCCGTTCCCGAAATGGAAAAACTCACTTTAAAATCGTCGCCATGCTTTCGGATCAGATTCAGCAGGGTGCGGTTGGCCGGCAGGTAGCACTTTTCGGCTACTTTGCGCATAATACCTTCATTTTTAGTCTCATCAAAGTAATCTGAATTGCGGCCTATGTCAAAAAATCGATAGGGCCTGATGCGAAACGGTTGATGAACCTGAAAGTAAAAGCAAATAACTCGGGGGGTATTGTTTTTCATGTTTAAATAATTTGATTGTACACTTCATTCACCCTTGCGGCCGGACCATCCCAGCCCATTCGGTCGGCTTCTTTCATTCCCCCATTTGACAATAGTGCGGCCAAACTGCGGTTGTTCAACACACCCACAATCGATGATGCCAAACGGTCCACATCCCAAAAATCTACCTTAATGGCATGCCTCAAAATTTCAGCCGCCCCTGATTGTTTTGAAACAATTACAGGCACACCCGATTGCAGGGCTTCCAATGCTGAAATGCCAAAAGGTTCAGACACCGAAGGCATCACATACACATCGCTTAAGCCGTATAACTTGTAGGGGTCGGCACCGCCTAAAAAGCCGGTAAAATGGATGCGAGAACCCAATTTCATTCGTGCCGCTTTCCGAATCATAGGCAACAACATGTCACCGGTTCCGGCCATCACAAACCTTACCGAGGGCAAATCACCCAAAACCCGCGCCGCAGCTTCTATAAAGTAATCAGGACCTTTTTGAAAAGTAACCCTGCCTAAAAAAGTCACCACCTGCATTTTCCTCTGTGGTCTTTCCCTGTGCTGATGGGCCGGCATGGGCAAAACCCCATTGTGAACCACCTTTATTTTATTCGGATTGGCCCCATATCGAGCCACCAGAATATCCCTTGTTAAAGCACTCACCGCCACAATGGTATCGGCCGATTGCAGTCCCTGCCTTTCCATTTCGTACACCGCCCGGTTAATGTTCTCTCCCGAACGATCAAACTCGGTGGCATGAACATGCAGTACCAAAGGCTTTCCTGATATTCGGCTTGCAGCCACTCCCGCCGGAAAAGTGAGCCAGTCGTGCGCATGAACTACATCAAACTGCTGTTCCGTGGCTATTTGCGCGGCCACTTCGGCATAACGGGCTACTTCGTGAAACAAATTCTGCCCATAACCGCCCGACAAGGATGCCAGTTTGCCTTCAACATCCTGTATTGCTTGTATTTCCTGCCAATTCCGGCCTTGACCACTGCGGCTGAATGCTTCGGGTGAAGTGTACGGACGCAAGGCCGACTGAATAGCAATCTCCGTCACACCCGGAAGGTGGTGCTTGGTAAAAGCGTACCCTCCCGCCCTTTCAATCTCCGACGCGTCGATGAGTTTATATGGACCTCCGTGCTCATTTCCTTTAAGCCGTGGAACCACAAACAGCACTTCGGTTCCGCTTTGGGCCAATGCTTTGCTCAACCCATAGCAGGCAGTGCCCAAACCACCCGAAATGTGGGGCGGAAATTCCCACCCAAACATCAATACCCTTGGTTTCATCGCGACTCCTGTTTCAGCGTTTTTCAGCAACCAATTTTCTTAAACGAATAACCTCAGCCACAGACCAAGCCTGCGATATACAGCCACCGGCCCGGTGGGGTTCATTGCCATCAAACACCTCGGGAACCGAACCAATGCCATAGTTTCTCAACTGCGCCTCCATTTCTTTTAAAATAGAAGCCAGCAATGGCAAACCTTTTTTGTCGTACACCCTCAGGTAGGCCTCACCGAATGCGCCCAACAACCAAGGCCAAACCGTTCCCTGATGGTAGGAAGTATCGCGGTTGTGCAAATCACCCTCGTAATGCGCCCGGTAAGCCGGGTGTGTGGGCGTTAGCGTTCTCAATCCCCTAGAAGTCAGCAATTCGCGCTTCACAGCATCTACCACCAGTTTTTGCATTTGTCCGTTCAAGGGCGAATACGGCAGCGAAACTGCAAAAATCTGATTGGGCCTGAAGCTCCAGTCCTTGCCGGTTTCACTCACCACATCGGCCAAATAACCGCGGTTCGGATCCCAAAATGCCTCCACAAACGAGGCCGAAATTAGGTGCGCCCTGTAAGGCCAATTTTCAATAAATGTAGTATCGCCTGCGGTCTCCGCCGATTTCAGCGCAAAACAAACGGCATTGTACCAAAGGGCATTCAGTTCAACCGCAAAGCCCGTTCTGGGAGTAACGGGTTTCCCGTCCACCACCGCATCCATCCATGTCAGCGCCATGCCGGGCTCACCGGAGTGCAACAGGCCGTTCGGACGGGTGTAAATGCCAAATCGGGTGCCGTTTTTGTAATGATTCAATATGTGCTTTATAGTTGACCCAAAAGTGCGCCAGGTATGTTTGGGTTCGTCGGTGTGCAAAGCATATTGCTGAACAGCCCAAACAAACCACAACGGCGCATCTGCCGAATTGTAGACCGCCAATGTGCCATGCCCCAGGTTGGGAAACAACCCATCGGTGAATTGTTCCTCGCAGCTTTGCAACACATCTTTGCACAAGGTAGGTTTGTTCAAACTCAGGGTTAAACCCGGCAGAGCAATAAAGGTATCGCGACCCCAACGGCCAAACCAGGGAAAACCGGCCCGAATCTCACATTGCCCGTCTCTGTGCGAAAAAAACTGTGCTGCAGCATGAGCCAAAAACTCATCGGCATTGGCCGGGTAATGCGCATTGGATGCCTCCTTACCAAATTGTTTAACAAGGTGTTTCAATCCAATCTCCGCAGTTCCTGCGGAGAAAAAAACCGAGTCGCCCTTGGCCAAATTCAACTGAAAATAACCGGGGCAGAACAAATCTTCGTTGGCTTCGTAGCCCCTTTCCTTTTCCCTGGCGTAGTGAAAATTCAGATACCAGTCGCGGTTTTCAACAAACTGCGCATCGCCTGTACATTGCAAAAACAATTCAGGCGAACTGCCAGGCATATCTGCATTGATTCCTCCCTCTGCTTCCAGCAGTTTTATTTCTGCCAGAAAATCGGCCTTGCGCAAGGTGTGCGTATTGCGCATGGCAAGCATGGGGCTGAGTGTCAGGGTAACTTCATCCTGCTCACTTTCTACCAGACTGTAGCGCAGCAACACCCGGTTTTCTTCCCTACAAAGCAGCAGTTCCTTTTTAAGCAAATTCTTTCCTGCCCTGAAATTCCAGCTGCACAAATCGCCATATTCAAAAGATTCAAGCGCCTGATAACCTTGCGGAGACAAAGCGCCGCTGTATTCGTGGGTGGCCAGCTTGTGCACAGCAAAACCATCATCCAGCGTTTCGTCCAAAGCCGAAAGCATAACAAAATCTTCGTCGTTTTCAGCCGGAACCACCAGCAAGCCATGGTATTTGCGGGTGTTGCAGTTCAGCAAAGTTGAAGTAGAGAATGCACCCCTGCGGTTGGTTAAAAGCCATTCTCTGGCATTGGCAAACAACAGGTTTCTGAGTTCTTTTTCACCAAAATATGAAACGGGAAGGGCCGTCTGCACCGATGCAGTGGCAGTAGCTGATGGAGTTGATTTGAGTACCATACTGTTTTAAATTGATTAGATACAAATCTGTCATGTCATTCAACCCCCGCTTCTGCCTTAAAGCAGTCGGCAGCTTGATGTTTGTCATCAAACTTTTCCAAATCTCCCTGAAATCCGGGATTTATGTTGTAATTTTGGGTTATGGGTTTTTTAAAATCGCTGCTTATGTGGTTGGTTTTGGGTGCAACAAGCCTATCTGCGCAGCACAGCAGCGAAGAACTCGCTTTTATTGAAGAGGTCAATCTTTTGCGAACCCACCCCAAACTCTACGGAACCTTTGTAAAGCAATTCTTACAGTCCGACACCAACATGCGGTATTACCGCGAATACAGCTGTATTGCGGATACAGAGGTCCTTCCCCTCTTAGACAGCTTAAAACCTTTGCATGCACTCATCGCCGACGACAATTTGCGAAAGCAACTCAACTTTCACAGCGGCATTGACAGTGCCAACAGAATGATTCAGCATGCCCGCGGCTGGCTTGATACGAATTATGCACTATCCTGCGAAAACCTGATTGCGAGCAAGCAAAACGATTACCGGGACATGGTTATTAAACTGCTGCTGGATCGGGAATATGCCATTCGCTACCATCGGCACAACCTATTGAGGGCCGATGTTACCCATACGGCGGTGCGGCGCTTAATACTGGGCGATACAGGCTACCTGCTCAGTTACAGAATTTGGTGGATTCAGGAGTTTGTTTCCTACGAATTGCCGTGATCAGCGGAGTTCAATATCCATATTTATCCTGCCAGCGCTTTCTCAACCATTGCCGAATTTCCTCTTCGCGGGCGTTG
>CANHCW010000077.1 GCA_947459165.1 Flavobacteriales bacterium | reverse complement strand
TTCAGTCACCCTAAACACCTCGCCCTCAAAAAAGAGTTTCCAGAATTTATTTAAAAATCTGCTCACGCCTTCAATGCCATTCGTATTCCAAGGCTTGCTGTCAGTAAGCGGGCCCAGAAACATTTCGTACAACCTGAGGGTGTCTGCCCCATATTCAGTGCATACATCGTCGGGGTTGACTACATTGCCGTATCGCTTGCTCATCTTTTGGCCGTCTTCGCCCATAATCATTCCCTGATTGACCAGCTTTTTGAATGGTTCATCAATGCTCAAATAACCCAGGTCGTGTAAAAATTTTGTCCAGAAACGGATGTACAGCAAATGTCCCGTGGCGTGTTCGCTTCCTCCAACATACAAATCAACCTCTTTCCAGTAGTTCAGTGCTTTTTCACCGGCAAATTCACTTGAATTGTTCGGATCCATGTAGCGCAGATAATACCAGCTGCTGCCAGCCCATCCAGGCATGGTATCGGTTTCTCTTCTGCCGGTTGGCGTATGAACCCAGTCTGTTACTGCTGCCAGTGGACTTTCACCTGTGCCTGTGGGCTTATAGCTTTCTACTTTTGGCAATTCAACAGGAAGTTTCTCAATCAAATGAGGCATATTTTGCTCGTCGAATACAATGGGAAAAGGTTCACCCCAGTAGCGTTGTCTTCCGAATCCGGCTTCGCGCAGTTTGTAATTGATTTTACGCTTTCCAATTCCCCGCAATTCTGTTTCTTCAATTGCTTTCGATATGGCTTGCTTCACCGTGAGGCCGTTTAATATGCCACTGTTGATGCAAACGCCGTCTTTGGCCGCGTATGCCTCGGTTTGAACTGCGGGCAACTCTGAATCCAGGGGTTTGATAACGGGCACAATTTCAAGATCAAATGCTTTGGCAAATTCAAAATCCCGTTCATCGTGGGCGGGAACGGCCATAATGGCTCCGGTTCCATAACCCGCGAGTACATAATCACTTACCCAAAGGGGAATAGGATTTTCTGTGAAGGGATTGATGCAGTAAGTGCCTGTAAACACTCCGGTTTTTCGGGTATCGGCCATTCTGTCTATTTCGCTGCGGTTTTTCGATTTTTCAGCGTAGGCCAAAACGGTTTCCCGCTGAGTGTCGCTGCACAATTCAGCCAGATTTTCAAATTCAGGAGCCAACACCATAAAGGTGGCACCGAAAATGGTATCGGGCCTCGTGGTGAATACCTCGATAAAAAGATCAGAATGTTGAATTTTAAATTTGATTTCAGCCCCCTCGCTTCTGCCAATCCAGTTTTTCTGAATTTCTTTGATGCTTTCGCTGCAGTCAATCCGCGACAATCCCTCCAGCAACCTGTCGGCATAAGCAGTAATGCGAAGCGACCATTGTTTCATTTTTTTGCGAACAACGGGGTATCCGCCGCGTTCGCTGACCGGGCCTTTTTCAGGGTGATTTACCACCTCTTCGTTGGCCAAAACACAGCCCAGCTCCTGACACCAGTTTACCGTTGTAAAATCAATGAACGCTAGTCTGTAATTGTTCAGCACCTCGTTTCGCATTTCGGCATTCAGCAAAGCCCATTCAGCGGCTGTAAACACCATGTTCTCCGAGCAAGCGGCTGAAATTCCCTGAGTGCCGAAACGATTGAAATGTTCAATGAGTTCATCAACCGGTTTGGCTTTTTCAGCCGATTTATCGTACCAGTGGGTGAAGAATTTTCCAAAAATCCACTGTGTCCATTTGTAATAATTGGGGTCGCAGGTTTGCACTTCGCGGCTCCAGTCGAAACTGAAACCCATGAGGTCGAGTTGCCGGCGAAAAGTGGCAATGTTTTCCGCTGTAGTTTTTTCAGGATGTTGACCGGTTTGAATCGCATATTGTTCCGCAGGTAAACCAAATGCATCATAACCCATGGGATGCAAAACATTAAATCCGCGAAGGCGCTTGTACCGGCTTACAATGTCGCTTGCAATGTAACCAAGTGGGTGTCCAACATGCAAACCCGATCCGCTGGGATAGGGAAACATATCCAGCACATAATATTTAGGCCGGGTCTCGTCTTCCTGCACCTTATACAGTTGGCTTTCTGCCCAGCGTTGTTGCCATTTTCTCTCTATTTCCCGGAATTGATATTGACTCATTGATGCACCCAAAGCCGCGAAATTAGTGATTTAAAGCTTTATCATAAGGCTTTGTCAAACACATTGACTCAAACTGTTGCGACTGAAGTACCTTTGCAGCGAATGTCCGAGTCTAATTTTATTGATTATGTAAAGATTTGTTGTCGCAGTGGCAAAGGTGGGGCCGGCAGTCACCATTTTCATCGTGCGAAGGGAAATCCAAAAGGCGGCCCCGATGGCGGTGACGGTGGCAAAGGTGGGGATATTGTTTTGCTCGGAAATGCCCAGCTGTGGACCCTGCTGCACCTTAAATACCGAAAACACATCAGTGCCGGCGACGGCGTATCCGGCTCAGAAAACAACAAAACGGGCGCATCAGGACAGTCGGAAATTTTAGAAGTACCATTGGGCACGGTTGCCCGAGATTCAGAAACAGGCGAGTTTTTGTTTGAAATTACAGAAGACGGAGAAAAGCGCGTGTTGGTACCCGGCGGCCGCGGCGGACTGGGAAACAGCCACTTTGCAACCAGCACCAACCAGGCTCCGATGTACGCACAGCCGGGCGAACCAGGACAGGAAAAATGGATGGTTCTGGAATTAAAAGTATTGGCAGATGTGGGCCTCGTGGGCTTTCCCAATGCAGGAAAAAGTACCTTGCTGAGTGTAATAACCGCCGCAAAACCCGAAATTGCCGATTATCCTTTTACAACTCTGGTTCCCAATTTGGGGGTGGTGAAATACCGCGATTACCGCAGTTTTGTGGTGGCCGATATTCCGGGAATTATTGAAGGTGCGCACGAAGGAAAAGGATTAGGACACCGTTTTCTGAAACACATTGAACGAAATGCGGTGTTGCTGTTTTTAATCCCGGCCGACAGCGCTGACCACCGAAAAGAATACGAAACACTCTTAAGCGAATTGCGCGAGTTTAACCCGGAAATGCTGCACAAACGCAGAATGGTGGCCATTAGCAAAAGCGATATGCTAGATGAGGAACTGAAAGAAGCCATTCGCAAGGAAATTCCTGAGCTCGATCTGATGTTTATTTCATCGGTTGCACAAAAAGGCCTCGATCAACTCAAAGACAAGCTTTGGCTGGCTTTGAACGCGGACTAGGCCGGGTTGCAGGGTGTTTATAAACAATTTTCATCTTGATTTACGGAAGTTTTCATATTTTCGTATTGATAAAATTTATGAGAAAATTAATAGCGCTTTTCATCATTTTAACAACAGTACAAATGTCAAATGCGCAAACCAAAATCAGGCAGGGCGATGGAACCTATGCCTCGAATAAAGTGCTGTATACCATTGACGGTGTTAAAGTAAGGCAAGGCGATGGCACCTACGCTTCAAACAAAGTGCTTTATACTTTTGATGGGGTGAAATTGAGACAAGGCGATGGCACTTATGCTTCCAACAAAGTTTTGCTTACCATTGATGGAATGAAAATTCGTCAGGGTGACGGCACCTACGCCTCAAACAAAGTGCTTTACACCATCGACGGCAATAAAATTCGTCAGGGTGACGGCACTTACGCTTCAAACAAGGTGCTTTATACCATTGACGGCAATAAAATTCGTCAGGGCGATGGAACTTATGCATCGAACAAGGTGCTTTATACCATCGATGGCAGTTTAGCCATAACCAAAATCGCCTGTTTGCTGTATTTAATTTTGTAAGCATTCCCGCGCATGGCCTTCTTTAAGGGTTTTACCGCTTTTTTCAGGGGAGTGGCTTTTACATTCAGCCGCGGTTTATGGCCATGGTATCTGCTTACATTGCTGCTTTGGGTGGTGTTAGTTACTGCTGTTTCTGTAAGTTTGGCTTCCTATTTCACCGGGTTACTCGAGAATTGGCTCAACAGTTTTTTGCCTTCAGAAAATCACCCCGAAGGGATGTGGAATTTGGTGAAATTCTGGTTCAGTAAGGGACTGGCATATACCCTTACGCTGGTGACGCACTTGCTCATCTGGTACATCGTTGGCCGCTACATTAAGTATATTATTCAACTATTATTGGCACCCTTGCTGGCTTACATTTCAGCAGTAACAGAAGAAAAGCTGACAGGTAAAAGCTATGTGTTTCACTGGGTTGAATTTTTGAAGGATATTCTAAGGGGAATTGCCTTAACCATTCGCAATATTGTTCTTGAAACCCTGATGGTGGTTTGTTCATTCTTTGTTTGTTGGACTTTTCCATTGGCAGGGTTGATTGTTCCCCTTGTTTTGTACCTCGTCAATTGCTTTTTCATGGGTTTCAACTTTATAGATTACGCAGCTGAAAGAAAAAGAATGTCAATTGGAAAAAGTACCGGCTGGATGCTGAAAAATTATGGTGCAGTAACCGGATTTGGCCTAGCTTACAACCTCATCTCCATGTTTCCCTTGTTGGACTGGCTGCTGGCGCCAATTTCAGCGGCATCGGGCGGGGCAATTTTGTTTGAAGAACTCAATACAGGTTCCTGACATTAAACTGATTCATCAAAGGGCAGCATTCTGGCTCGATGTTTGTATTTTTGCGGTTCATATCAGATATATGAAGTCACTAAAACATTTATTTTCGGTTCTTACAATATCGGCTCTGTGCCTGCCTGCCTTGGCTCAGAATCCCGGAGCAACCCTGTTTACTTATCCCAACGGAAAAGTAACAGTCGAGGAATTTGAACGGTATTTCCTCAAGAACATTAACTTTTCAAATCAACCTACAAATGCAGAGAAAGTAAGAGAAGACCTTGATCTGTACATTAAGTTTAAACTGAAAATTAAAGATGCTCAGGATGCAGGGATGGATACCCTGAAAACCTATTTACAGGAAGTCGAAATGTTCCGAAATCAGTTGGCCAGAGGATATTTGTATGACAGAGAAGTAACCGACGGACTCATTAAGGAAGCCTACGACAGAATGTCTGAAGAGATTGAAGTTTCGCACATCCTTGTAATGGTTAAACCCAACGCAAGCCCTGCCGATACCCTTGTGGCATGGCAGAAAATTAAAGGCATTTACGACAGAGTTAAAGCGGGCAGTTCAAAATTCGAAGACGAAGCCAAAAACTCCGATGATCCCGGAACCAAAGACATTGGCGGAAATCTAGGTTACATGACGGCTCTGCAGGTTGTATATCCGTTTGAAAATGTGGCTTACAGTACACCAATTGGTGAAGTGAGTATTCCTTTTCGCACCGATTTTGGTTACCACATTCTTAAAGTAACCAACAAAAGAGCAAATCGCGGTGATGTAAGACTCAGACACATTTTGCTTCGAGTAGGTTTGACATCCGAAGGTACAGAAGAGGCACAGAAAAAGAAAATTGATGACATTTACGCCAAAATCAAAACCGGTCAGGCTACAGTTGGTGAAATGGCTCGCAATTTCAGCGAAGATTACAACAGCCGCAACAATGGCACCGGTGGTGAAATGGATTACCTCAATGTAACCATGTTCATCGGTGACCTCGATCGTCAAAAACTGGTTGAAAAGGGTCTCAATCTTGCCAATGCGGGAGATTACACCGAACCATTCCGCACTTCACTGGGTTGGCATATCATACAAAAAATTGAAACCCGGCCCCTTGCCTCGTTCGAGCAAATGCGCAGCCGATTGAAAGAACAGGTGCAAAACAACAGCCGGGCACAAAAAAGTGTAGATGCATTGGTGGTAAAGGTTAAGCAGGAAAACGGCTACAAGGAATATCCGGAAAACATGAACGCACTGATTTACAGCCTTGATTCCAATTTTTCAAAGGGCAAATTTGCTGCGTCATCGTTACCCGAGTTTACCCTGGGTTCAGTTACACAAGGCGGTAAAAAAGGCAAGGTTTATATTAAGCCCAACTCAAGAAAAACGCCGCTTAAGCCCCTGCCTTTGTTCACGCTTGCAAGCGAAGACTACACCGTTGAGCAATTTGCTACTTATCTAGAATCATCCATGAAACCTTTCAGCGGCAGCAATATGAACTTTGTAAATGAGGTGTTTAAAGAATGGGTGAGCAGCCGTTGTGTGATTTATCAAGACAAGCATTTGGAGGAAAAATCGCCTGAGTTTAAACACCTGTATCAGGAGTTTCGCGAAGGGATTCTGATGTTCAGTCGCATGCAACAAAAAGTTTGGGACAAAGCCAACGAAGACACAGTAGGATTGAAAGCCTATCATGAGGCCAACAAACAAAAGTATATGTGGAATGATCGATTCGATTGCGAGGTCTATTTGTGCGCCGATAAAAAGATGATGTCCGCAGTTGAAAAACAGGTGAAAAAAGGAATCAGCCCCGACAGCATTCGCAGGGTTCATACGCGTAAAAGCAAAATCAACATGGATTTCCGGGTGGGCAAATACGAGCAAACTGATACCTTTTTGTTCCCTTCAGCCCAAATTTTGAATGCACTCTTCTCCAATCCTGAATACAGACTGAAGGAAGGAAAGATTTACAAAATGAATCAAATTGGCTCTAACTGGGTGGTGGTGAAAGTTAATCGTTTCATTCCCTCTGAACCCAAGTTGTTCGATGAGTGCAAAGGACATGCAGCCAATGATTATCAGCAGTATCTGGAAACAGAGTGGATCAACGACCTCATGCGTCGCTACCCATACGAAATTAACAAGACTGTTTTACAGGAACTCACAGCCAAACTCGCCAAATAATTTAAACAAGCAGTAACACCCGGCATGCGAATTCGTCTAAACAGGGCAATGAAAGTTTTATTTGTACTTGCCTGCGCATTGATTTTGTCGGGGAGATTGCAGGCTCAACCCCAGCAGGTTGACGGAATTTTGGCAGTGGTGGGCGATAAAGTCGTCCTTCGCAGTGATTTTGAAACCGATTTTGCCCAACTTATGAGGTCGGGGCAGGTGAAAGATAGTTTGGAAACAGTGTGCATGGTTTTTCGCCGCCTTGTTACCCGCAAAATGATGCTCAATCAGGCTGAAATTGACAGTTTGCCGCTTTCAGAAGAAAGAATTGACGCCGAAATCGATAACCGCCTGCGTTATTATCAGCGACAAGCCGGTAGCCAGGCCGACCTGGAAAAGTACCTTGGCAAAACCCTAAGCGAATACAAGGAAGAAATCAGACCCAGAATGAAGGAACAGCTACTTGCCCAGGAAATGGAAAGCAAGATAACAGGTTCCATTAAAATCAGTCCGCAAGAAGTAAAACAGTATTACGACGCCATACCTTCCGATAGTTTGCCCATCATACCCGCCGAAGTAGAAGTGGCGCAGCTTCTTGTAGAGCCCCCATTCTCAGCAGAAGCAAAGGATTTTGCCCGCGAACAGCTGGAGATTCTCAGGCGAAGAATTTTAAACGGCGAAAACTTCGAAAAACTGGCCCGAACCTACAGTCAGGATCCGGGTTCAAAAGACAATGGTGGACTTTTGCCTGAGTTCGGCCGCGGTGAAATGGTGGGAGAATTTGAACGAATGGCGTTCAAATTAAAGAATGACTCCCTGAGCCGTGTTTTTGAAAGTCCGTTTGGTTTTCACTTGATGAAGGTAATTAAGCGCAAAGGCGAAAGAGTTTTGGCATCTCACATTCTTATTCGTCCTGAATACACTTCAGCCGATTTTGCGGTGGTTCAAAAACGCCTCGATTCTGCTTATCAATTGCTTACCAAAAAAGAAATTAGCTGGTGCGCAGCAGTAAAGCGCTTTGCTTCAGCCGATATAGGAAACAAAGGCAACTGCGGCTTCTTTTCCGATGAAATTACAGGCGGTCAGAAAATGTTGTTGGCCGAACTGCCTATGGATACCAAACCCATTGTCGATAAACTTAAACCGGGCGAAGTTTCTGCACCGTCAAAAACCTATACCCCCGATGGGCGTCCAATTTACCGAGTTATTTACCTGAAAAGCATAACCCTTCCTCATCAGGCCAACCTTATTCAGGATTATGGAAGAATTCAGCTCGAAGCAGAGTCGCGCAAAAAGGAAAAAGCCATTGAAGATTGGCTGGAGAAAAATCGCAAAGGAACTTACATTCGCCTGCACAAAGGGTATATCAACTGTCCCGATATGTTGCGCTGGGAAAATCAATAAGTATGAACGAAAAAGAATTAGCTGAAGAATTTGCCGCCAAACTTGGCGAGTTAAAAAAGGAAATAGGAAAAGTAATTGTGGGGCAGGACCTTGTGGTGCAAGGTGTACTCACCTCTATTTTTTGCAATGGTCACGCTTTGCTGGTGGGGGTACCCGGATTGGCCAAAACCCTGCTCGTAAAAACAGTTGCCCAAAGCCTCGATCTCGATTTCAGCCGCATTCAGTTCACCCCAGATCTCATGCCCGGCGATATTACAGGCAACGAAATTCTGGACGAAGACCGTAAATTTCATTTTGTAAAAGGCCCCCTGTTTGCCAACATTGTGCTGGCCGACGAAATCAACCGTACCCCGCCAAAAACTCAGGCCGCATTGCTCGAGGCCATGCAGGAAAGAAATGTAACCGTGGCGGGGCAGCATCATGCCCTCCCCAGACCATTTTTTGTATTGGCAACCCAAAACCCCATTGAGCAGGAAGGTACTTATCCGCTGCCTGAAGCACAGCTCGACCGTTTTATGTTTAACATTACGCTGTCGTATCCCGCTTTTGCAGAAGAGATGCAAATTTTAAAAACCACCACAGGCCAGACAGAAGCCACCCCGCAAAAAGTGCTTTCAGGCCCCGATATACTGCGCTTCCAGCAATTGGTAAGGCAAGTTCCCGTTACCGATGCCGTGTATGAATACATTGTGGAACTGGTTCAAAAAACCCGCCCCGGAACACCCAAAGCCGATGCCCGCGTAAACGAATATGTAAATTATGGAGCAGGCCCCCGTGCCGGTCAGTTCCTTGTGCTGGGTGCCAAATGTCACGCCCTCATGAACGGCAAATTCAATCCCGACAGAGAAGATGTTCAAGCCATTGCCGCCGATGTGCTCAGGCACAGATTGGTGCGCAATTACAAAGCTGAAGCCGAGGGAATCGGCAACGACGATATCATTCGTTTTCTGCTTTAATTAAACAGCTTTCGGGTTTACCAACGAGCAAATAGGGCATTCAAGTGCTTTGTGGCTTCTCGCCGGACAATATTCCCTGCCAAAGAAAATAATCTGCAGGTGCAACTTGTTCCAGGTTTCCCGCGGAAACAAACGCTTCAGATCTTTCTCGGTTTGCTCCACGCTTTTGCCATTGCTCAGCTTCCAGCGCCTGGCCAATCGGTGAATATGAGTGTCCACAGGAAAGGCAGGCACCCCAAACGCCTGACTCATCACCACACTCGCGGTTTTATGTCCTACCGCAGGCAATTCTTCCAGCCCTTCAAAGGTATTTGGCACTTTGCCACCATACTTTTCAATAATAATTTGCGACAGGCCGTGAATGCCCTTGCTCTTCATGGGCGATAAGCCACAAGGACGAATTATCTCCCTGATTTCCTCAACACTCATTTTCACCATGTCAAAAGGGTTGTTCGCCCGTGCAAAAAGCAATGGCGTTATCTGATTCACCCTCTCATCCGTACACTGCGCACTCAGTAAAACGGCAATCAGCAGGGTATAAGGGTCTGTGTGGTTCAGCGG
>CANHCW010000076.1 GCA_947459165.1 Flavobacteriales bacterium | reverse complement strand
TTTCGAAACAGGCATAGTGCTGAGGCAGAATATGCGGGTTGGCCAGCCCCCAAACCTCTTTGTAAAGCTCAATGGCGGCTTTAAAATCGGTGGTTTCGCGAACTGTAGCCCCAGCTGTGGCGGCTTTGCGAATGTTTTTGCGGGCATCGGGGTGAAAGTCTGAAAACAGCGTTTCATAATCGGAATTCAGATTCAGCAGGAAGTTGGTTCGTGTTTTCAGGCCCGGCGGAAAAGGTTGAGACGCGTTGAGGTGCAACCCCACTTTCAGAAAGCGGAAAGGAATTTTTTTGATGAGGTCAATGTATGATGGCGGGTTCGCGGTTTGGGAAAATACTCCCAGCTGCTGACAAAAAAACGGCTGGTAAATGACAGGAACACCCCATTTATATTTGATTGGCAGGGGCATCACAGCTTCATAATTGCCATAAACCAAGGCCGCCCAATTGTTATCGCACAGGGCATCCAAATACCAATGCAAGGCATAAACCATGGGTTTGGGTGCATTTTGAACGCAATCATCCCATTCGTTTACATCTAAATCGGCCCTTTTGATGAATTTTATTTCAGCCATGTTTCAAAAACGGACCTCCACCCCCGCCATTTTCCGTGGTTGCTCAGCGATTCGTTGTGAAAAATAAATCCAAAAACACCACCGGTTGATTTTATTATTTCTTTTAATTCAAGTCCTTTTTTAACAGCATTTTCAATATTGTAATTTAAATAAAGACTGCAGGTAACTTCCATTATACAAAAAGGGTGAATGGTTAATGTTGTTTCTTCCTCTTTTTCGCTGTCGTACCAGCGAAATGGACGGGCAGTTCCGGCCCTGAACCCCGGGGCATCGGGGTAACCCATGCTGTAATCATGTTGAATGCCTGAGGCAATGAGGTTTCGATAGGTTTCAGGAAACTTGAGTAAAATGTAATGCTGCCGCGAATGGACAATTGCTTTGCTGCAGGTGCTTTGCAACCAGTTTTTTTCCTCTTTCAACGCATTTGAATGGCCGTAAGCAACAAAGCTAGGGTGAATACCGGTTTCCAGGCAGGCTGAAAGCTGTTTGATGGCTTTTTGAAAAGGCGCATAAGTTCTCAAGACCTGTTTATCGAGTGCGTTTCGTTCTTTGCCGCAGTGCCAAAAAGCCCTTGTGTTTGAATAGCTGCTTAGGTTTTCTGAAATGTAAGTGTAGGTGTCGTTGGGGTCTTGTTTTCGCCCAAGGAGAACAGAAAGGTTGTCAATTATTTGAAATGGATTGCGCAAGGCGGATTTAACAAAGGTTCCGCAGGTTCGTAAAAAGCTGCGGCCTTTGAGGGCGAAAGCAATGTCTACATCGATGCTGGGTTGTGTGTAAAAAGGAATTTCAGGTTCAATACCCAATTGTTTTAGGTAATACAAAACAGCGATATCGAGCACCGGTTTTTCCAGAACGCCATGTTGGTGAAACAACGAGGCTTTGGCAGGAAAGCGGCCGTGCTTGTCCTTTTGGTTTTCGGGCAGAAGGTATTCTTCTTGTCTGCTGAGGCACCAATAGGTCATGGCGAAGACATCGAAATTGTTTTGGTCGGGCGAGGGGAAGAGGACGAAGTGGTTGTTGATGAGGGCGGTTTCTGGTTTTAGGTTTTCGGTAGTCCAGCCCGACACCTGGAAGGTCTTAAAACCTGGAAGGTCTTCGCGCGCACGCGCTACTTCCTCCGACAAATACACCACTTTTATCACACCTTCAGCTTTTACAAATTCCTCCTCCGACTGCGTTATTTGCCATTCACATTGCCCCACCGTACCAAAAACGAATCCTGCCGCGTAGTCTAATCGCGAATGCGCATAATGGCTGTAAACAAGAACCTTTTTCAAACCGGCAGATTGGCAGGGCGCAAATTACTGCCAAAAGTAATATTGCAGTGTGGGGTTTCGCAATTCAACAGATATGCTTGAAACACCCCGAATACCTTATTTACTGAATTACCAGCTTTTCCCTCTGTTTATCCTCTCCCGAAACCGTTTCCACAAAATAAACTCCTGGTTCAAGTGAATCAACAATTAATTTCTCCGTTTTACCTGTCAGTTTCACCCTGCCAGCAAGGTCAAAAACCCTAACTTCACCTGCAGGCCCATCAATATGCACAATGTTCTCGGCAGGGTTGGGGTAGATGTGTTTTTTGATCGGTTTGAAATCAGCAACCACAGCAAGATCACACAACTTTTCCGGGTTTGGATTGAGTTCAAGTTCTGGGCCCGGAGAGAGATTTTTACCCGCAAACCCCGGAAAATCAGGCTCATAAAATTCGAACCTAAAAACAGTGTTGGTTCCGGGAACGCTGCCTTGCGTTTTTAAGCCGGTTGTGCTTACAGGGCTAACATATTGCCACACTACCTTACCTGTGCTGTCGGTTTCAAAAACCTTGCCTTTTGTGCCATAAGTGGTGTACAAGTGGCCGTTTTTGAGCATGTAGCTGCCGCTTACAACGGGAGCAAAGAAGTCTGTAGAGTTTGGAGCTTCATATTTTATTACCGAAATAGCTGGGCCGTAAGGCTCTCCGGTATTGATGAAATAATTTTTCTTTACATCCATGGGAGGGGTTAACATTTCAACTGTACTGTAATTGCCTTGTGGTCGCCCATCGCCATTGTTAAAAACCAATATTTTTCCGCCGTGGGGATATCCTGCGGGTATCCAATGAGCATGGTGTGGTACAAAAAGCCGCTGATCTGAATTGTTTCCCCTACCATAAGCCGCAGGGTTGCCCCAACGGTATAAAAAATCACCTCCTTTGCCCCAGCGACCGCCCTTGCCTGATGCTGCCTCCAACATGTTTGTGCTGTGGTCAATTATGTAAAATTCGCCCAAACTTCTTGATGTAATGATAATTTGATCAAGTTCTTCATTGTAGGAAATCCCGTTTAAATGCCACCAGTCTCTTCCCAAATCTGCACTTTCATAGAAGTTAATGTCAAGTTTTTCGGGGTGTTCCGATGGTTGACCGAATGAAGGAATAGAGCTGGAAGTGTTTTGAATCATGTGATCCCAAAGGCGCCACTCCCATACAACAGCAAAACTATCTTTTCCAATGGGTTGAATTTCAATAATCCTTTCAGACAAGATGTCTGTCCTTCCTAATGGAAAGGTTCTTCCCAGTTGTGATGCTTCTTCGGCAGAATGTCTTTCCCAAACAAGGGCCAGAATATTGCCGCTTGGCATTTCAAAAATGTCGTGATGAAGATTTTGGTTGCTGTCCGACAAAGTGAAAGACCAGGTCAGGTTGCCGGCCCAACTGTATTTTTCAATTGCTCCTCCATTTCCCAAACCCATAAAGTTGTTGACAATGTTTTTGGTTCGAATTAGGGACCCGTCTTTTCCCAGAATACAAGCTGTTCCGGGCATTCCGCTTCCTGTCCAGGTGTTTACAATACGGCCGCAATCATCAATTAAATAAGATTTTTTTGCCCCGGTTACCATGGGCGAAAGCAGGTGGTATCCTCGTCGGTGGCTGTTGTCGTAAGCGGTTAATCCAACGGTTCTCGGTTGGCAGAAGGTTGGGTATACGAAGTAGCCAATAGCAAGGAGAGAGAGGGTAGTTTTATTCATTCGGCGTTAAAACGCCCGCACATACATTTTATTGTCAGTTAAAAGTAAAGGGACTGTCATGTTGCACGAATAGTGTTTTTTGCCTTCGTCAGAAGCAAGAAATCAATCAAAAACCAATCGCGTTCTGATTTTTTAGAAGAACAATACCAGGCCCCATTCAGAATGATCAAATTCCTCCAAAAGGCACATAACACGATTAATGTGTATTTTCGCAGTCGAAATGAAAGTTGCGCTGATAACGGGCATCACAGGACAAGATGGTGCATACCTAGCAGAGTTTCTGCTAAAAAAGGGCTACACGGTGCATGGAATTAAACGCCGCAGCAGCCTTTTCAATACCGAAAGAATTGATCACATTTATGAAGACCCGCATTTGCCCGGCGCAAAAATGCACCTGCATTACGGTGATCTTACAGACAGCACCAATCTCATCAGAATTATTCAAGAAGTTCAGCCTGACGAAATTTACAACTTGGCTGCACAAAGCCATGTTCAGGTGAGTTTTGAAACCCCTGAATACACCGCAAACAGCGACGCCTTGGGTACATTGAGAATTCTTGAAGCGGTTCGCATTTTGGGGTTAACCAACAAAACCCGCATTTACCAGGCCAGCACCAGTGAGTTGTATGGTTTGGTTCAAGCCGTTCCGCAGAACGAAACCACCCCGTTTTATCCCAGAAGCCCCTATGCTGCAGCAAAAATGTACGCTTACTGGATCACGGTAAACTACCGTGAAGCGTATGGAATGTATGCGTGCAATGGTATTTTATTCAACCATGAAAGCCCCATTCGAGGAGAAACTTTTGTAACGCGCAAAATCACCCGTGCAGCTGCGAGAATAGCGCTGGGACTTCAGGATAAACTTTACCTGGGGAATATGAATAGCAAGCGAGATTGGGGTCACGCCAAAGATTATATTGAAGCGATGTACCTCATTCTGCAGCAACAAACCGCCGAAGATTTTGTAATTGCCACCGGCCAAACCACAGAAATCAGAGATTTTGTAAGAATGGCTTTCAGCGAACTGGGTTTGGGAATTGAATTCAAAGGTGAAGGAGTTGATGAAAAAGGCGTGCTGGGTTTTGTTGACAAAGCAAAAGCCGAAGAGCTGGGGTTGAATTACCAGGAGCTAACCGTTGGAAAAGAACTGGTAGCGGTCGATCCGCGCTATTTCAGACCCACAGAGGTGGATTTGTTGCTTGGCGATGCCACCAAGGCCCAGCAAAAACTAGGCTGGAAACCCAAGTATCAACTGCCTGATTTGGTGAAGGATATGGTTTCCTCGGACCTGCGGTTGATGCAAAAGGAAGACTACCTGAGAAAGGGCGGATTTTACACCCGAAACTATTTTGAATAAAATTATTCACACAGGTATCCACAATTTCAAAAGAAAATCGCTATTTTTGCAGCCCATTTAGAAAAATTATGCACCTGACTGCAGAACAAAAGAAAGACATTTTTGCCAAATTCGGCGGCAGCAAGGAGAACACCGGCAGTACTGAAGGTCAGATTGCCCTGTTTACTGAGAGAATCAATTACATCAGCGGCCACCTGAAAGGTCAGCGTAAGGACAAAAGCGCTGAAAGAGCTCTGATTGCATTGGTTGGAAAGCGTCGCAGCCTGTTGAACTACCTGGCGAAAAAAGACATTTTCAAATACCGCGCACTCATCAAGGAACTCGGAATCAGGAAGTAATTCCCCGAACCTTTACGCCCTTAATAAGAAAAGCCCCGTGCGTCGATCCGGCGTAATGGGGCTTTTTGTTTGGAAAAAAAACAACATATGACACAAGTATATAAAACCAGTTTTGATACAGGCGATGGCCGTATCATTGAAATCGAAACCGGGCGTTTGGCCCGTCAAGCCCACGGAAGTTGTGTGCTGAAAGTGGGTAAAACCATGATTTTGGCCACCGTTGTGAGCAATTACGATGCCCGCGAAGGCATTGACTTTCTTCCTTTAAGCGTTGATTATCAGGAAAAATTTGCTGCAGTAGGAAGAATACCCGGCAGTTTCCACCGCCGCGAGGCCAGACTTACCGACTATGAAGTGCTTATTTCGCGCCTTGTGGATCGCTGCCTGCGTCCTCTGTTCCCCGAAGATTACCACGGAGACACCCAGGTGAACCTTTTCCTCATCAGTTCTGACGAGAACATTTTGCCCGACAGCTATGTGGGATTGGCAGCCAGCACTGCATTAATGCTTACTGACATTCCTTTCATGGGTCCTATCAGCGAGGTTCGCGTGGGTCGAATTGATGGCAAGTTTGTGGTAAACCCCACCAAAGAGGAACTCGAGAAGAGTGATATCGACATGTTGGTTGGCGGAACTGCCCACGACATCAACATGATGGAAGGTGAAATGGACGAAATCAGCGAAGCCGATTTTCTGGAAGCGTTGAAGTTTGGCCATGAAGCCATTAAAAAACAGTGTGCAGAGCAATTGCGCTTTCTCGATATGATGGGTGGTCGCAAACCTGCCCGTGAATACAACCACGAAATCAACGACGAGCAACTGAAACAGCAAGTGATTGCCGATTGCAGTCCTGCCATTCGCGCGGTGGCAGAAAGCGGAAAACCCAAAGCAGAACGCAGCGAAGGGTTTAAGGCGGTGTTGAACGAATACCTGCAGAAGTTTGAAGGCGTTGATGACGAGGCTTTGAAAAAGAGTCTGGTGAAAAAATACTTCCACGAAGCAGAATACCATGTAATGCGTGATATGATTCTGGAAACAGGTCGTCGTTTGGATGGTCGCACATCAACAGATATTCGCCCAATTTGGTGCGAGGTAGATTACCTTCCTGCTGCGCATGGAAGTTCGGTGTTCACCCGAGGTGAAACCCAAAGCTTAACCAGTGTAACCTTGGGAAGTAAGATGGATGAGCAGTTATTGGATGCGCCTATGCTTTATGGTTATAACCGCTTTATGCTGCACTATAATTTCCCCGCATTCAGCACAGGTGAGGTTCGCCCCAATCGTGGGCCCGGACGCAGAGAAGTAGGTCACGGAAACCTGGCTTTGCGCGGTATTAAAAAGATGGTACCAGACAATGTTCCTTATGTTCTGCGAATTGTAAGCGATATTTTAGAGAGCAATGGTTCCAGTTCTATGGCAACAGTATGTGCCGGTTCAATGGCGTTGATGGATGCGGGTATTCCCATTCGCAAAGCTGTCGGAGGCATTGCTATGGGATTGATTAGCAAGGAAGGAACAGACAAGTATGCCATTTTGAGTGATATTTTGGGCGATGAAGATCACCTGGGCGACATGGATTTCAAAGTGGTGGGAACCACCGAAGGAATTACGGCTTGTCAGATGGATATCAAAATCAATGGATTGAAATGGGATATGGTTTACCAGGCGTTGCAGCAGGCCAGACAAGGGCGTTTGCATATTTTGGGTGAAATGAACAAAGCCATCTCTACTCCCAATGCCGATATGAAACCACACGCACCGAGAATTGAAGTGATTGAGATTGAGAAAGAATTTATTGGTGCTGTGATAGGCCCGGGTGGCAAAGTGGTTCAGGATATTCAGGCCAAGTCGGGAGCCAAAGTGGCCATCGAAGAACGCGACGGCAAAGGATTTGTTGAAATTTTCAGCAATGACGGAGAAAGCATGAGAGTTGCCAGCGGCATGGTGAGAGCCATTGTGGCCGTTCCGGAGGTAGGACAGGTTTACCACGGCACAGTGAAGAACATCATGGATTTCGGTGCATTTGTTGAATTTATGCCCGGAAAAGACGGTCTGCTTCACATCAGCGAAATTGCGTGGGAACGCGTACCCACCATGGAAGGTGTATTCACCGAAGGCGATCAGCTGGAAGTAAAACTGGTTGAAATTGACAAGAAAACCGGAAAGTATAGGTTAAGCCGCAAAGCGTTGCTGCCCAAACCCGAAGGTTTTGTGGAACGCGAACCCCGCCCGGACAGAGGTCCGAGGGAAAACCGCGGTCCCAGAAGAGATAATCAGGGACCCAGAAGGGATTAAAGTTAAAGGGGCTGAATTTCAGCCCCTTTTTATTTGTTTTCGAATGAAGTTTGGAACGCTGTTTTGTAAAGTTGAAAAACACATACCGCCCAAACAGCAATGCAGGGAAACACCTTCAGTTGCCAGTCTTCCACGATTAATGTTCTTAGAAATTTGGGATACACATCCGATGGACCCAGGCAGGTAAACAACATAACAGGAACCAACAAGAGCAACTGCCATTTTTTCCTTGTTGGTTGGGAGTAATACCATAGCAAAACACCGGCAACAGCAATTACAAAGGTGGCACTTTCTGCCATGTGGTTGAAAATGACCATCCAAAGCAAAAGCGCTGCGGCAAACAAGCGCTGTGCAATTTGGGTTTGCAGGTTTTTTAATCCCAACAGAACTAAAAACTGGATGATCAAACCACCCAATACAATGGTGTTTTTGGGTGGCGATACATTAAACCAGGCTTTGAGCCAGCCCATTACACTGTATTTCACAAACTCGCCATGATCGTGGCTTAGAAGTTCAAAATAATCACTGTAATGCTGCAGCAGTTTTTCGAACCCACCGAAAGGCAGTGGCAAGAGGAAAAGAATCAACCCAACCACAAAAGCCTGCCACACAAACCTCAATTTTTTCGAAAACAGAAGAAACAAAGCAAAAAACAGTACGCCAAACAACTTAGTAAAGGCTGTTAACCAGATGAATAATGCGGCTCGCCAGGTGTGTTCTTTTTGCCATGCGGATATGGACAACAATAGCAAAGCAGCAATGATTACATTGGTTTGGCTGTTTATGCTGCTGGTGATGAATTCTTGCAACAGCAACAAGGCAAAACCTGCCTTTTGATTCTGGCTTAGCCCTGTAAGTGAGTAAATAGAATTCACTATAAGTGCAGCCCCAAGAAGATTCCATAGGATTAGCGATGGCACATCGGGTAACAGGGCAAATGGTGCAAAAAGCAGCGCAAAAGTGGGTGTGTACTTAAACACATCGTATTGCACTGCGGGGTAGCTGATGTATAGGTTTTTTTGTTCCAGCAAATGAAAAAAGGCGTTTTTGAAAATGACAAAGTTGTTGTAATGGGTATAAACGCCTCCCGTGTTGAACAAATCCCCTCCGGGCATGAGCAGGTTTCTTAAACTGATAGCCACGGCCGCAGCGCAGAAAATAATCCACACAAAACGGGGTGACAGCACCACAGAAACAAAACGGTTCATTGCTTTTGCAAAGAAAAGGATGCCCTGCACAGAAAAAAACAACAATTCAAACGCGTGAAATCAATTTTGAAAAACAGATCGATGCCGTCTAATTTTTTGAAATGTTGAAGATTGATATGAAAAATGGTTCAAGTCATAAACAATCGGTGTAATTTCATTTTTTTTAAGGCGCCTGATATTCGAAATTTGCAGTGTAAATGCTGATTTGAGTTCAACTTTTTGAATTCATTTTGGTTAATAATGAACGAATCAATTCAAAAAAACACATAAAAATGGATCATCACAATCATCCTCATGCCGCTGAAGGCGGTAGCTCCGGAAAATGCCCCTTTACCGGAGGAATGTTGAAGAACAGTGCAGGCAGAGGCACCCGCAACAGAGACTGGTGGCCTAATCAACTACAGTTGAGCATTTTGCGCATGCATTCGTCGCTATCAAACCCCATGGAGCCCGGCTTCAACTATGCCGAAGCGTTTCAATCTCTCGATTTGAACGAAGTGAAAAAAGACATCAACGAACTGATGACTCAGTCTCAGGATTGGTGGCCTGCAGATTACGGGCATTATGGACCTCTGTTCATTAGAATGGCGTGGCACAGTGCCGGTACTTACAGAATTTCTGATGGTCGCGGCGGAGCTGGTGCGGGAACGCAAAGATTTGCTCCGTTGAACAGCTGGCCTGACAATGCCAACCTGGACAAAGCGCGCTTGCTGCTTTGGCCAATAAAACAGAAATATGGCAACAAAATTTCATGGGCCGACCTGATGATTCTTGCAGGCAACTGTGCTCTGGAATCTATGGGTTTTAAAACCTTTGGATTTGGTGGCGGCCGTGAAGATATTTGGGAACCGGAAGAAGACATTTACTGGGG
>CANHCW010000075.1 GCA_947459165.1 Flavobacteriales bacterium | reverse complement strand
TACCAATAAATATACCGATTGGTGCACAGTGGCCCCTTCCGATTTGTTGTATTACAATGCCAACGCCATCAAAAATTGGAAAAATTCGCTGTTGGTGGTCACATTGAAAAAAAGCGAAACCCTAAAACAGTGCGTTTATCGATTTCAACTGCAAGACAATGGAGAACACTTGTCTGCTGCACAACCCAATCCTGAATTGCTATTTGAACAAGATTTTTTGTTGAATGGGCGCCTTCGCGATCTCACTTTCGACACGGAGGGCGAAAACCTATACACCATCAATAACGGCGGCACCGATCGCGATAAAATAATTTGTTACAAACTGGTAAAAGACAAACTGCTCATTTTGCCCAATCCTGCTGCGACGGAAGTTGAAATAAAAACGGAAAAAATCATTAGCCAAACCGACATATTCAGTGAAAACGGCCAATTGGTTTCAAGCTTTGCTGGAAACAGCCGCCTATACAATATTACCAACCTGACCCCGGGTCTGTATTTTGTGAAAGTGACAACCACAGATGCCAAAATACTAAGCCAAAAATTGTTGAGGCTTTAATCTTGTTTAAGTTCACCCGGTAAAAGAATTACACCTCCATACCAATTGGTTTGTATGTGGAAGCAATTACCCGTGAACCCATTACATTTGTAATTGTATGAGAAACGCAAAATACCTGCTCTCAATCTTGCCCGGACTGGCCGCCATTGCCGGAAATGTACTCGGAGGTTACTACTCTGCTCTTTGCATTGTGATTGTGTTGGGCGTGTTTGCCGCTACAGAATGGTTTTTGGGTAAAGATGTAAGCAACGAACACAGCGAGCCCCGCGATTTTTTTCCTGAGTTTATAGTGTATTTGAATGTGCTGGTGTTTACTGGAGTTTGGGTTTCTTTATTGCTTGGATTGCATTTTGAATGGCTTCAAGGTTCCTCGGTTTGGCTGGCTGCGGTTTCATCTGGCATTGCCGCCGGAAATTGCGGTATTATTCCGGCACACGAACTCATACACAAAGCAAACCCGGTAAAGCAATGGCTGGGCAAATACCTGCTTACCGGCAGCGGAAATGTATACTTCCACATTCACCACCTTCGGGTTCACCATCGTTTTGTGGGTACGCACAAAGATTCGGCAACCGCGCGCCGCAATGAATCGGTTTACTCGTTTTTTCTGCGCACCACTGCAGGACAGTTTTCCGAAGCCTGGGAAAGCGAAGCCAACCGATTGAGAAAAATGGGCAAATCGGCATGGGGAATGGGCAATCAGATTTTGAGAAACTGCTTGTGGCAGCTATTCATCGGGTGTTTGGTATTTTGGCAACTGGGCATCACCGGACTCGCTGTTCTGGGCGTTTATGCCCTCACTGCCAACTTTTTGCTGGAATATGTAAATTACATTGAACATTATGGTTTATACCGCGCAGAAACCGAGAGGGTAAATGAATTGCATAGCTGGAATTCCGACAGCAACATCAGCCGTTATATGCTCATCGACCTCAGCAGGCACGCCGATCACCATTATTTTGCCAGCAAGCCATACCACACGCTGAACACTTACGAAAACGCACCAACCTTGCCGGGTGGTTACGCAGCCCTGTTTTTTCCGGCCCTTGTTCCACCGCTGTGGCGGGCTTTGGTGCATCCCCGGCTCGATGCTTGGGAAAAAAATCGGGAGCAGATTAAACCTGCGCATGCGGAAAGCATCTAACAGTTGTTGAATAAGCCGGGCAGCGAACATACCGAAAAGCAAAATCAGTTATCCCGGGAGCAGGAATGGGCAGAAGCCCTGCAGAAAAACAGGGAAAAAGTATTTTTCGATATTGTAGGGCGCTACAAAGCGCGTGTTTATTATCTGGTGCGCAACATACTGGTTTCGCACGACGATGCCGACGATGCCGCCCAAAACACCTTTATCAAAATTTGGGAAAAACTGCATACTTTCAGGAGTGAAAGTGCCCTTTACACCTGGATTTACCGCATTGCCACCAATGAAGCACTGACGCTGTTAAGACGGCGCAAACCCGGATTGAGCCTTGACGATGTAAGTGAAGAATTGATGGATACTTCCTTTTCAGAATCAGCATGGATTGATGGCACCGAAACCGAGAGAAAACTGCAGGAAGCCATTAACAAACTGCCCCTGAAGCAAAAGCTGGTATTTTGCCTTAGGTACTTCGAGGAACTCAACTACGAGCAAATTGCCACCATAACCGAAACATCGGTGGGGGCGCTGAAAGCCTCGTATTTTCATGCAGTACAGAAAATTGAAACTTTTTTAAAGCAAAGCATTTAAACCTTTTAACAATTCACACATCTAACACATAGACAAGCGATGAAAACACAGGGAGACGATAAAATTAAACACCCATACAAAGCCCCCGAAGGTTACTTTGAAAACTTTGAGGAGAGGCTGCGGGAAAAAATGCCGGTCAAAGCACCCTTGTTTGTCAGCCACAACAGCAAAAAGCGCAGGTTTGCCTATCTGTTTGCCGCTGCTGCACTTTTGCTTTTGGCCTCTTTCGCATGGTTGATATTCAGTAAAAACCGGACATTGCCACTGCCCGAAATGGTAAAAAACACCGAGATACAAAAACAACAATCCGATAGCGTGGAACTGAAAACATTGATAGAAAAGCATGGCCAAAACGAGGAAAAACTGATGGAGCATATTGCCGATGAGATACACGACAAACCAACTGTTACCCCTGTTGTGATGAACAGCAGCGAAAAACAAATTGCCGATGAACTGGAAGAAGAAGGTATCATTGCAGCAGAAATCAACGACAACCTGTTCGACGAATTTGAAATATTGCCATGAAAAAGCTCATATTAATACTCAGTATTTTCATTTTTTCAGGCATGGCGGAAGCCGCTATAACACCGCCCGATTCGGCCCGAAAAGCCAGAATTGAAGCACTGAAAAAGAAAAGAAGAGACCTGTACATACAAAAATTAGATCTGACACCGGCTCAGGCAGATAAATTCTTTCCCATTTGGGACGATTATGAACTGCAACTGCGCGAAGCCAAGAAAACCTTTAAGCGAAAGTGGGAGGGAAAGGATACCGAAAACGGACTTACTGAAGAAGAGTCGGCTCAGTACCTCAGAGATGCTATGAAACTGAGGGAAACAGAAATGAATTTGATGAAAGTCGCCACTGAAAAACTGATACCCGCCATTACTGCGAAAAAAACGCTGAAAGTGAAGAAGGTGCAACGCGAAGTGCAACGCGAACTGGTGGCCGAAGTGAGAAAGAACCGAGGAGGAAAACAACGGTTGTTCGATTATTAAGACGAACCAAAAACCGTTTTGCTTGTTAATTAAGGATTGGAAACCCAGGTTATTATTGTTGGTGCCGGCATTACCGGGATCAGGGTTGCACAGGTTTTGCAGAGTGCCGGTATCGATTATCGGCTGCTTGACGCGGAGACAGTGCCCGGAGGGCGGGTAAAAACAAATTTTACAAATGGTTATACCCTCGATCACGGTTTCCAAATCATAAATACGGCTTACCCTGAATTTGATAATTGCGGCATAAACCTGCAGGAGCTGAATTTGAAACCCTACGCCAGCGGTGCCAAATTGTTTTTCAATGGCAAACCCAATACCCTGGCCGATCCGTTCAGAGAAAAAAATGCGCTGTTCTCTTCATTGTTTTCGCCGCATGCAGGTATTAAGGACCTTTGGTTAACCTACAAACTGCGCCGCCGACTGTCAAACACGGCATTGCAATCTCTGTTTGATCAAAACACGCAAAGCACGGCCGATTTTTTAAAGGATTTCGGCTTCAGCCAAACTTTTATTCAGCGGTTTTTTAAGCCCTTTTATTCGGGCATTTTTCTAGAACGGGAATTGCAAACCCCGGCGGCCATGTTTGCTTTTGTTTTTTCTATGTTTGACCGCGGCTATGCCGCACTGCCTCAGGGTGGCATGTGTGCTTTACCCGCGATGATGTGCTCAAAATTACCGGCAGAAAAAGTGCTGCTGGGGCACAAGGTGCTGCAAATTGAAACCGGTGCTGTGGTTACCGATAGTCATTTGCGCATAAATGCACCTTTTATACTGCTGGCAACCGGCACTTCGGTTATGAATGAAACCGGCCGAAGCAACTGGAACGGTAACCACAGTGCATCTGTTTTGTACTATGGTATTGATACTGACTTAGGCCTAGGGCGCTACATAGGACTCAATGCAGGCGGAGATGGCAAGGTTAATTTGATTTCCATTCCGTCGAATGTGCAAGCCTCCTATGCCCCTGAAGGCAAAAAACTGCTCAGTGTAAGTTTGTGGCCGGGCTTGACAGCCACAGAGCAAAACGCCCATGCTATGTTGAAGGAAGTGGAGAAAATGGTGGGTCAAAGCATCAACGGGGAGTTTTTAGGGTGCTTTAATATTCCCGCAGCCTTGCCCAAACTGGATATGCTGCAGTATGAACCCCAAATTGGTCATCCGGCTGAAGGCATTTGGTGCGGCGGCGATTTTTCTGCCTATCCATCGCTGAATGCTGCGTTAAGAGCAGGAACACTGCTTGCGGAGAGGGTTTTGCAGTCCTAACCGCCCAAATCTTCAGTAGTCTGTTCTGATGCAGGTTCAGTTTCTTTTTCGTCGCTGTCTTTATCGCGTCCACGCTTGAACCTTTTTTTGCGGTCAAATTCTCCATCTTCGTTGTAAAACTTCCATACCCCGGTTTTTCTTCCGTCTTTGTATTTACCCCTAACCTTAATATTGCCGTTTTCCCAAAATTCCTGATAACTGCCATGCAATTGCTCATCTTTCATTTCAGCTAAAAACTTCACTTTGCCGTTATCGTAAAGCTCTTTCTTTACCGATTTGGTCAGGTTTTCCAAAATGAAAATATCTGCATCGCTAAGGCTGTCCAGTTCCTCCAGTTCTTCCCTGCTTAGGGGTTTTGCCTCGGCAATTTCCATGGTTTCGGAGGTGGGTTTTTTAAATTCAACCAGCAGGCGAGTGTCTAACATGCCGTTTTCTTCGGTAAACTGAAAGCCCATTTGGTTGAAACAAACAATAAACTCGCGGTTGTTGTAGCTCGACATCCAGCTGTCCCAGCCCAGTATGCCTTTCAAATTGAGGAAATAAGCAGGCATATTCAGGTAAACAAACAAGCTGTTTTGCTTGTGATAATTGGATGCGAAATTGTTGAACTGCTCATTTTTCGACAGGGTTTTACCGTTTTCAAAATCATCGATTGTTGTAAGCAGGGTGTTGATGTCGTCACAGAACACCACATAATCGTCTATGTAAGTGTAGTATGGCTTTTCTACTTTGCCGAACAGCTTGCCGAACAGCAGTTTGAACAACCCTTTAATTTCCAAATAATGAATTTCGTGCTTTTTGTATTCGGCAGTTTCAAACTTAAGCGGTGTGCGGCGGCGAATTCTTTTTTCAATTTCACCCAGTTTTTCTTTGGCCTTGTTGATTCCGTCGGCTTTCATGGCAATGACTGTATGAACTTTGCCGCCAATTACCCTTTCTTGTTTGTATTGGGCTACCGTTACTTCATCTCCAATCCAGCCAAGCAAATCTTCCTCCATGCTAAAGCCAAGCAGTCGTTCAACCATGCCTTTGTTTTTCTGAAAGTCGTTCCACTCGGCCTCATTTTGTTTCATCACATCGGTAAGGTTGGCGTAAAAGGTTTTAAAGTTGTCGAAACCAAAGCCCATCATAAATGCAGCCCTGTCTGACAGCACATTTTGGGCACCCGTTGTTGATTTTCCTGAAAGGGCAATTGCGCGCAAATGACTGCTCATGCTGTCGTTCAGGTTCGTCATGCCTTGAAACTGAATGAGGTTGTTGTCCATTTCGGCTGCAACACCTGTGTAATGCATGCTTCCAAACAAGCCCTGCATTCCCGCCAGGTCATCCATATACACATCAAGATAGCGGGGCACCATTTTGTGGTTCAGGTAAATGCGGCAAAGTCCTCCGGCTCCGGTTTTTTCTGCTACTTTTAAAAACATGGGATCTTTGGCAATAACCGGCTTGCTGCGCTGTGCAAGGCATTTTTGTATGATGCTTTTGTTGTAGCTGATGACCAGCTGATTGGCCACAAAACTCATAAACAAGGTGCTTCGGTCGGCCGGGTTGTAGAAGGTGTGCAAGGTAGATTCTGCAATATTCTCCTCGCTGTGTTTGTAGTCGTTACCTTTCATTAAACTCACAATGCCTGATTGAACCATGCTGAAGCGGGCTGTTTTCTGCATATCACACACATACATAAAATCGTAGTCGGTTTCACTCACCACATGGGCTGAAATAAGCACCGAACGACTGCCGAATGCGCTGAAAATGGTCTCGTTATCGGCAATGGTTTTGCTAAGTGCGTCGGCCATTTTGCCTACATCGCCAAGCGGTTTGAACCGCTTAACATGGTTCCACATATCGCTGCTTGAAAAAGTTTTCCAGGCTTGAACGGGCTCGTCGGTTTCCACTATAAAAACTGCATCGTCGGGCACCAGACTTAGTGCAGCAATGTTCTCAACCTTTTTAAACCACATGTTGTAGGAGAAATAGCCGATTCCGCCAAGCAAAGCAACGCCCGCAACAATGAGTATTGATTTTTTAACTTTTGACATTCTTCAATTCGAGTTCAATTTTACAATAATCTGTCAATAATAAAAAAGGGTAAGCGTTTTAATCAAGTTAAGAAAACGGTATGGAAATGGTCAAAAAAGATGAAACAAGCCTTGGTACAGCATGGAATTTGGGACTTAACAATAAAGTCATTTGCAATTCATGCGGGCTAAACTTATTATTGCAACTTAATTCAAAAGAAACAAAAACAACTTCAATATGAACAATAAATCAAAGAATTCGGGCGCTTCAGCGCTGATGGACTATTTTTCTGGTGGTTCCATTCTGTTTGCACTCATTGTGGGTTTTCTCATTTATTTCTTCTGGATGGGACAACCGGGTAATTTCGAGAACAACGATGTGATCAAAGGTCACCCCAAAAACATTTTGGGCATCATTCACCGCGGCGGATTAATTGTACCCCTTCTTATTGCTGTAAACATTATTGTAATTACCATTGTAATTGAAAGGTTCATCACGCTTATGGCCGCATCGGGTAAAGAGAGTTCTTCTTCTTTCATCCGTCGCGTGCGCGACCTGCTCAGCAGCAACAGAGTAAGTGATGCCATCGCAGCTTGCGATACTCAAAAGGGTTCATTGGCCAATGTGGTTCGCAGTGGATTAACCCGCTATCAGATGGTGGTGAAAGACGAAAAAATGAGCCGCGACGACAAAAAAGCGGCAATTGAAAAAGAACTGGAAGAGTCAACAGGAATAGAATTGCCCATGTTGAGTAAAAATCTGGTTATTATTTCAACTTGCGCATCAATCGGAACTTTGATCGGTTTGATTGGAACAGTGTTCGGTATGATTCGTGCGTTTGCCGCTTTGGCCAACACAGGTGCTCCTGATACCGCTGCTTTGGCAACAGGTATTTCCGAGGCGCTTGTAAATACAGCTTTCGGTATCATTGCGTCAACACTGGCTATCATATTCTATAATTATTTCTCGAATCGCATAGACAGCATGACTTACAGCATGGATGAAGCCGGTTACAGCATCGTTTCCGAGTTTCAGTCTCAAGCTTCTTAATTAAGTCATTTACCTTTTGTTGATTAATCGTATTAATTAAGTAAAAAACACATGCCGAAGGTTCAAATGCCCAGATCAAATCCCTCGTTGGACATGACTCCAATGGTGGATTTGGCATTTCTGCTGGTAACCTTCTTCATGCTTACCTCAAGTTTTCGTTCGCCCGAGCCAGTGGTGGTAGACACTCCCACGAGCACAACCAAAATAGAAATACCTAAGCAGGTTTTTCTGATAACGGTAACGAAGAATGGCGAAACCTACATAGACCTGACCAACCCCAATGTGAAATCGAAAGTATTTCAAAAGGTTTGCAATCAAATGAATGTAAAGGTTACTGCTGAGGAAGTGAAGAAGTTTGCGGGTATCGGTTCTATTGGTTTGAAGGCTTCTCAAATTTCGGAATATCTGGAATTAGAGGCCAATGAAAGAACCAAAATTGTTCAAACAGGGGTGCCTTACGACACCTCGGGAAAAAGAAGCGAATTGTACTGGTGGGCTTACTACACTAGATTGGAGGCGCACAAAGATTTTAAAGAAAGGGAAGAAGAAGCCAAAAAGCAGAAGCTCAATTTCGATAAATCGAATTACATTCAATTTGCGGTGAAGGCCGATGCAGATGCCCGTTACGATGTGGTAAAGCATGTTGTTCAGGTTTTCCGCGATGCCCAGGTAAAACAGTTTCAGATGATTACGGGTCTGGAGGCAGAACCGACAAAGAAATGAGTAAAGGAGAATAAAAAATGGCTGAAATACAAGGTGGCGGTGGCGGTGGTCACGGCAAACACGATAAAAAACGGGCAAAAAAGCAAAGCACAAGGGTTGATATGACTCCCATGGTGGATTTGGCGTTTCTTCTACTCACATTCTTCGTTCTTACTTCAACCTTCAGCAAACCCAAGGTGCTGAGGATGATTTTCCCGGAAAAACTCAATAAAAACGAAAAACAGGCGGAAGTAAAAGATGGTTTGACTCTTATACTTTCAGCTGACAATAAGGTTTTTTATTACAGGGGCTCAACTGCAAAACTGGCCAGAGAAAAGAAGGATTTGGATGTAACTGATTTTTCAAAAAATGGCTTGCGCAAAATGCTGACCGAGTACAACTATTCACTGCTCTCAAAACTCACCGACATACAAAAGCGAATGGATAAACTTCCGGAAGCAGATACTGCGTCCAGAAACAAACTGGAGAGAGAGGCCAAAGATGCTCAAAAGGCAAGCAGAGAAGTGATTATTGTTAAAAATGATGAAGGGGCTTCCTACCGCAACATGATTGATTTGCTGGATGAGTTTATGATCACGCAAATAGCCAAGTTTGTGGTTGCAGATGAAGAACCGGACAAAGTGGAAAAGGATCTCATAAAAAAACAGAAAGGAAAATAGCATGGCGGAGAATTTGTTTAATTCGTGGGAACAACCTGAGAGTCCTGACAGGCTTGACATGGTTTTCTCGGATCGTTTCAAGGGATATGGTGCATATTTGGTTCGTTTGAAATATCGCAAATCGAAAGCCCTGGCCACAGCCATCGCCGCTTCTTTTGCCCTTATGGCCGCTTCAGCTCCAATCATTGCCGACAAGTTTTTCGGTGAAAAGAAAGGTGGTAAAAAACTAAAAATTGCCGTAACAACACTCGACGATGTAAAACCACCGGACGAAGAGGAGGAGGAAAAACCAAAAGAACCGCCCAAAGCTCAGGAACCGGAGCCGGTTGCTACACAGGCACATACTTCAATTAAAATCAACGAGGAAACTCAGGATGATTTCAATCCGGAGCCCAATACCGATGTTCGAAATGCCGGTAAAACCACAAAAACGGGCAGCGATGACCCATTTGAAGGAGGCAGCAGCACCGGTGGTGGTGACGGCCCTGTTCTGAATAACAACGATCCTGCTCCAAAAGTGCAGATTGAGGCTAAGTTTCCGGGTGGAGATGACGCATTTAGACAATTCATTGTTGAAAAATTTGCTTATCCTGAAAGATGCAAAGAGGAACAGATTGAAGGTTATGTGAAATTGAAATTCGTTGTGGATGTGAACGGCAGAATATCAAGAATCACTGTACTTGAGGAAACCAAGCTTTGTCCCGAATTTGCCAAAGAAGCCATCCGCGTGCTTCAAATGTCGCCGCGATGGATTCCGGCACAAAACAACGGTAAGTTCACCACAGCCTGGCGTGAACTG
>CANHCW010000074.1 GCA_947459165.1 Flavobacteriales bacterium | reverse complement strand
AACCGGTATTCTGACCCTCTACCTGCAGTGGTTTTCAATTGATGCCGAAGGCATTGCCTGCGCAGATATTGCCATGAAATGGGGTTCTGCGCATTATCAAGAAGCCGTAAACGCTTTCTGGTCACCGCTTTGGTCCTGGCTCCTCATTCCATTTTTAAGGGTATTGGGGCATCCCCACATCTGCATTCGCTTGCTTCAATTTGTTTTACTGCTCATTGCACTGCGCTGTTGGAGAAAATGGATTACCAACCTCGCACATCCCGAAAACAAATTCACTCCATTGCTGCGAATGCTGGGTGGTATCAATTTGGCCTGCTATTCACAATCCGTCAGCGGCCCCGATTTTTTGGCATGCATTATATGCCTCGAATTCATCCGCAAATTGATTTTTCAAAATCCTTCATTCATTGTTCTGGGCTTTTGGCTGGCGCTGCTTTTTTACACGCGCACCGGTCTGCTGTTATTTGGATTAGCGGCCTACTCAGGCATCCACATTTACAATGTTGCAACTAAAAATGCAGATGATTCCCGCCTGAAAAAAACCATAAAACCTTTGGCAGCATTGCTTCTTACCGCAGGTTTGATTTTTCCCTGGGTACAAGCGCTGCACAACAAATACGGGCAATGGATGCTCAGTTCGGAGCCGAAATACACCCATACCTACAAATTCGCGGGTGGCGTTGAACACAGCTGGAAAGAATGCGGTTTGGTTGCCCCACCCGACGGTTTTAGCACCTTCGCATGGACCGACATTACCGAGAGTACCAATAATTTCAGGCAATTCATTCATCAAAACAACAAATCGTACACCGCCATCATTTCGTACAACACCCTTAAAACAATGCGCTTGCTCATCATCAACGCCGGCGGGGGAATAATTGCAGCATTCATGCTTTGGCGGTTAAGAAAAGGATTGGCAGAAGAAGTGATAAATCGTTTTTATTTGAGCCTCGCACTTGCAGCATTGTACACCGGCGGAATAATTTTATTTCCTGTTGAAGAGGGTTCTATGTGGCCGTTATTTATGATTTTAAGCGGTTTAATTGTTTGCCTCCCCGGGACATTGCTCCCCATTAAAAATCGATTCATTTACGGCATTGTCCTTTCCCTGATTTTGCTTGCCAACAGCGCCGTAAACCTGCTCGAACGCAAAGGTTTGCCTGAACACAAACTGGCCAAAACCACTGCGGGCATCATACCAAAAGGGGCTCACATTGCTTCATTTCGCACCGGACAAACCTGGGCGCTGAGTTTTTTCAACCGATACCGCGATTACGGGGGAATTCAACACCATGCCGACAGTAATTTACAATTAGCGCTGGATAGTTTAGACATTCGTTATGTGATTGTGCCGTCGGCAGATTTATTGCAAACCAAAAAGCGTCTCGAAAAAATTAAATTGAGGCAACTACCTATAGCCGCAGGGTCATGGTATGTTTTGAAAATTAACTAAATTGAAACGGAGTTCTGTTTCACTCCCTGAAAGCGGTTATCTTCGCGCCCTGAAATGGCTGAACAAAGGGCTTCAAAAGTTGCTGTTATCGGTGCCGGTCCGGCAGGAATGACAGCGGCCTACGAACTGGCCAAGCAAGGCGTTCATGTTGAAGTGTTCGAAGCCGGCCCCGAAGTGGGTGGCTTGTCTAAAACCATTGATTTGTGGGAACAGAAAGTGGACATCGGTCCGCATCGTTTCTTTTCGAACGACACCCGTGTAAACAAATTTTGGCTTGAAGTGGTGGGAAGAGACTACCGAATGGTGAACCGCCTAACTCGCATTTACTACAAGAAAAAGTTCTTCCATTATCCCATCAAACCCTTCGATGCCCTTCAAAAACTGGGCATTTTTACCGCCGCACAATGTCTGATCAGCTACTTTGCAGTGAAATTTACCCCGGCCGGAGACACAAGCACTTTTGAGGGGTGGACCACCAATAGGTTTGGTAAGAAGTTGTACAGCATCTTTTTCAAAACCTACACTGAAAAGTTGTGGGGTATACCCTGTAACGAACTCGATGCAGATTTTGCCGCACAACGAATTAAAAAATTATCGCTGTGGGAGGCAATCAAAAACGGGGTACTGGGTGGAAAAGGCAACAAACACAAAACCCTGGTAGATCAGTTTGCCTATCCGCTGGAAGGAACCGGCATGGTGTATCAGCGCATGTCGGACTTTATACAAAATCACGGGGGCACAGTGCATCTTGGCTGCCCCGTTAAAGGAATAAAAACTGAAAACGGAAAGGTCGCCGCGCTTGAACTTCAAAATGGTGAAACAAAGGACTACGACACCATTATTTCCACCATGCCCCTAACCTTAATGGTGAATTCACTTCCCGAAGTTCCTGCCGAAATCAAGCAGAAAGCCGCCAATCTTACCTTCCGCAATACGGTTATTGTATATCTGCGCGTAGGAAAAAAGAACCTGTTTCAGGACAACTGGCTGTATGTTCACGCCAACGATCTGCAAATGGGCCGCATCACCAATTTCAGCAACTGGGTTCCCGAAATAAACTGCGGTCAGGACGACACCATTCTTGCATTGGAGTACTGGTGCTACGACCACGATGACTTTTGGAAATCGGACAATGAATCTCTCATTGAACTGGGCAAGAAGGAAATTGTACAAACCGGCCTGGTGCCTGCCAATTCCGTAAATGATGGTTTCGTGTACCGCATTCCTCGCTGCTACCCGGTTTATTCCAGCGGTTACAAGGAAAACCTGAAACCGGTGGAAGACTACCTCAGTTCAGTCAATGGTTTGCATGTAATTGGACGATACGGGGCATTCAAATACAACAATCAGGACCACAGCATACTCATGGGATTGCTTGCAGCTGAAAACATACTCAAAGGCACAAATCACAATTTGTGGGAAATTAATACAGATTACGAAGAGTATCAGGAAAAATCGGTGATTACCGAAACAGGCCTCATTGAGGAATAATCCAAATAAAGAGATTAATTCCGGGCTGGCGCGACAATTAAAACTTTGTATTTATTCCTTGTAAACCCCTGTCTGCCGGCATATCTAAATCCGCTGAATACAGTAGAATCAATAAGTTTAGTATCCTTCGGCAAATCCAGCCTGTTTAAATACCCCGGGTTGGGATGATTCACACACTCAACCAGTGCAACCGGTCGGTTTAATTGAAACAAGTTCAATTTGTGATTCCAGGTAAACATGTTTTTTAAATACCAAATGGGTATGACCTTCGAGTCCATAGCCAGCAGATGAGCCTCTTGCCCGCTAATGTAAACGGCGTTGTGCTTTGCCGTAATTTCTTTCACCTTATTTCTGGCTTCAGCAAGTTGAGTTCCTTTCGGAGGAAAAAACAAGACCAGTACCACATTTGACAGAATTAAAAACAGCGGAGCAAACTGCCGGTAAACAGCAACAATCACAATGCTCAGAAAAGCAAGAATGGCGAGCAAATTCCTCACCTTGGCAATGTTCAACAACCCTGTTTCACGCAAAGCCCAGAATTGAACGCCCAGTATTAAAATAACCAAACCAAAATTTAAAATTCGGTTGATTTTGTTGAGTGAAACTGTTTCTGAATAACCCTGCCAAAGCAATGCCCCCAGCAACACAAAAATGGGCAAATACACAATCAACCTGCGGTCAAAACCCATGGTACCGGTAATACTCAGGTACAAAAACGAAATACCCAATAAAATAAAGATGAAACTGCCATTGCGGTCAGCCAAAACTGCGGCTCTCCATTTTCCGAAATTCAGCATGCCGAAAAATTTCAGAAACATGAAAAACGAAATTGCTATGAGCAATGACGAGGTGGGGTATTTTAAAATGCCGGTAAATCCTTTCAAATAAAAAGCAATATTGAGTGACTCATTGATGATTGAATTTAACCCAACCTTCAAATTGAGATTCCAGGCCACCACTTGTCCGAACTGCTTAAATTCTGCCGGATATTGCTGTTTCAAAAGCAGATTAATGAAAATATACCCAAAAACAGGGATGCCAATGCCCGCCAGCAATCTCAAAAGGCCTCGCCTATAGTTGCCGACAGTTACGATATTATTTTTTAGTAAATCGTACACTATGTGCAAAGCCAGCACAGGTATAAGGGTAATTGAAGTAAGTTTAATTCCCAGACACAGCAGAACCAAAAACCCTGCTATCATTGCGTTTTTGGTTCGGGAAAGGTCGTTTTTCAACACAAATGCCAGATAACCCATCAAACCCAGCATTTCCATTGAAACCGGCGAAATCCAGGCAGAGTAATACTTTACCTCGGCCAATGAAAAAAACAATACCACAAACAGCAGCACCTGCGCACGGTTTTGAACGAAAGAGTTTAGTATGCGGAACAACAAAATTCCGCTGCCAAAAGTGCATAGAACCGAGAGCAATTTGGCAAGAAAAATTCGTGAATCGCCAAGCCGAATAAAGACCGTGAGAAGCCAGTTATAAAGTGGTGCGCCAAAAAATGCCTGCCCCTGATCATCGGTTAAAAAACGACCGTGGTTCAATTTGTTGGCAGCATTCTGAAACCAGTAGCCTTCATCTCCGAAATCTCCGTAACGGCGAAGAATCGAGGGATCGCAGTCAAACCAAAGTAGCAACCAGCCCAAAAACAATGCAAATAGCACGATGACTGAAATTTTTGAGTTAAAAAAATTCCGAATCATAATGAAGTCGGTTTACTTAAAAAAATTATACTTCAATATGCACCAAATGGCCCGAAATCCGTCTTTCCAGCCAATTTTCTTGCCTTCTTCATAGGTGCGACCGTAGTAGCTGATGCCCACTTCGTAAATGCGAATGCCGGGAACCCGCGAAATTTTGGCCGTTACCTCAGGCTCAAAACCAAACCGCTTCTCATTCAATTTCAGCGATTGTATAGTTTTTGTTCTGAATAATTTGTAACAGGTTTCCATATCCGTGAGGTTCAGATTGGTAAACATGTTAGACAGAAAGGTAAGCCAGCGGTTGCCAATGGAGTGCCAGAAAAACAGAATGCGGTGAGGATTTCCACCCATAAACCGACTTCCGTAAACCACATCGGCAAAGCCGTCGGTAATGGGTTTCAACAGCAAATTGTATTCCTGTGGGTCATATTCCAAATCCGCGTCCTGAATGATTAGGTAATCACCGGTGGCAATGGCGATGCCGGTGTGCAATGCCGCCCCTTTCCCTTTGTTCTGTTCGTGTTTGAAATAAACAATGTTCATGTTGGAATGGGCTTCCATGTAACGCTGAATGGCTCCTTCCGTATCGTCTTTCGAACAATCGTTGACAATGATGATTTCCTTTGTCATTCCGCCAATCAGCTTGACCTCTTCCACCTTATCTAAAATGAGGTGAATGGTGGCCGCCTCGTTGTAAGCGGGAATGACGATGGAAAGTTTTTCTCCGGACATGGGTTTCAAAACTACTGATTTAATCTCAATTCCTTTAATAGGGATTCAATACCGGCTTGCAGGGCATCAGTGCCGGAACCAGAAAGGCCTTACCACTGCCTTTTTCTTTGCACCGGTAACGGGTACGAAGTTTTTCACCTTTTACGAACTGCCTTCCGTCCCGGGTTTCAAAAAGGGTATTCACCGGTATTTCCTCTACCAGCACCCAGGTTTTGTCTTCGTCGTATTTGCGCAGGGTTCTCACCAACTGCGGACTGCTGCAACTGCTGGCCTTGGGATTTTTCAGGTAAGTAACTAGGGCGTTGTTTACATCCACGGGCAGCACTTTTTGCTCAAAAACCGGCATACTCACCAGCTGAAAAAATCCCTTCCATTCCTGCCCATGCGGATTGACCCGCCCTTTGTATTTCTCAAAGTTGAGCAGGTGCGCTACTTCGTGCAAAAAAGTAACCAAAAAGGCAAAGCGGTTTAAGTCTTTGTTAATACTGATGCGGTGATTTTCACCGGGTGCCGGAGGCCTGTAATCTCCGTATTTGGTAACCCGGGGGCGTTTAATGTGCAGGTGAATGCTGTATTTCAGCAGCAAATCAGTGGCATAATGCTCCGTTCCTTCGGGAAGGTACTTTTGTAAAACGGGCAAAAGTCTTTCCCTGCTGCTCATTAAAACCTTTTCAAAGCCAGCTCACTGATGGTGAGGCCAATGCTTAAACTGCTTGTTGCCGCCGGAGAAGGGGCGTTCAGAATGTGAATGCAACCTTCGCCTTCCGTGATGTAAAAATCATCAATCAAACCGCCTTCGCGGTCGCAGGCCTGGGCGCGAACTCCTGCTCCTGCAGGTTCCAAATCAGCCTCCCTTACCTCGGGCACCAATTCCTGCAAGGCCTTGGTAAAAGCCGCTTTGCTGAAACTGCGGTAGTATTCTCCCATTCCTGTTTTCCAGTATTTGGCGGCCACTTTGCGAAAACCTTTCCAGGCAATGCTCTCCCAGAATTCTGAAAACTTGAAACTGCTGCGCTTGTACCCTTCTCTTCTGAATGCAAAAACCGCATTCGGACCTGCTTCAATCTCGCCGCTGATTCTGCGGGTAAAGTGCACGCCCAAAAACGGAAAGTTTGGATCGGGAACCGGATAAATGAGATTTTTTACCAGATAAGCCCTTTCGTGCTTGATGCTATAATACTCACCCCGAAACGGAATGATTTTTACATCCAGGTTTTGCCCCGCCATGGCGGCCACCTTGTCGCAATACAAACCCGCACAGTTCACCATCAATTTGCACACATAGGTTTTATTGGGCGTTACCACCTCAACCCTACCCGGCTGCACATTGATTTCCTTTGCCTCCTGATTGGTGTGCACTTCGCCGCCCAACCGAATGAACCTGGCTGCAATTTTTTCAGCAACCACTTTGTAATTCACAATGCCCGTCTGAGGTACAAATACACCCTTTATACCCGCGCAGTGGGGTTCGCGTTCCCGTATTTCTTCCGGACCAATATATTTTAATCCTGCCAAACCATTGTCAATCCCTCGCTGATACAACTTTTCAAGCTGTCCGATTTGCTCCTGCTTGGTGGCTACAATCACCTTGCCGCACAGGTCAACAGGAATTTCTTCTTCTTTACAAAAATCGAGCAGCATGTGATAGCCACGAATGCAGTTTTCAGCCTTCAAACTACCCGGTTTGTAATAAATGCCGGAGTGAATGACCCCGCTGTTGTTGCCCGTTTGATGACTGCTGATGTTGCTCTCTTTTTCAATCACAATCACATTCAGTTCCGGTTTCTGTTCTTTCAGTTTCAGGGCGGTTGACAAGCCAACAATGCCTGCTCCCACCACAACTACATCTGCCTGCATAATCAATTATGCCTGCAAATTAACCCAACGATTGGCATTCGGTTGCATGTATTTTTTCCTCAGTTTGCAACAACTGCTGACCGATACTGCATTCCAAACAACGCTTTTTATCGCAGTAAAGCAGTTTTAAACCTATGAGTGCCTGACTGTCGTAAGCGCAAACATTGGGCATACCCATTTTCTCCCAGAATCGGGTAATGAGGTTGTTTTCGGGAGGCAAGTCATTGAGAAAATCAATGGCCCGGTCTTTCAATTCCTGATTCCCGCGGTGGTTCGCATACGCCACCATCACCGGCACTACAGCATTTACAACCAATCCTTGTATGCTCTCCTGCCCAAGGTTTTTAGATCGTTTCAATCCCTTTTCGCCAAATGAAAATCGGTTGTCCCAGTAAGGTGAAGCCCGGCAATAAAACAGTTTTTTCATGCCATCAAGACTTTCGGTTTTCAGCACCTCATCAAGAAAATCAATTCGGCGGTGCAGCAAAGCGGCAAGCTGCGCTATGCGAATGGTGGGGAAATTGGCGGGACGCAAACGGCTGAATTTCCAGATCACAGGGTTCAGGGGAATGAGACCGTGCTTGGCCGCGATAAAATCGTATTCCTGAAAAAGTTCTTTCATGTACTTCTCCCGCTGTCCGCGCCTGAGCAACCCTGCCTGACCGAACAAAATGGCCTCCAATTGCTTCTGATTTCCGGCATAATGCCTAAGCAATTTCAAAGGCGCTACCATCGCAAGTTGTTCCATGGCATCGGAGTTTACCTTGAAACCAAGGTAGCGCGCAATGAGCCGGTGTAAAATCTCATCCCAGTGGTAAATGGTTTGAGTGGCAATTTCCCCAATCACCATGGATTTGCCGATGATTCTCTCTGCAAGCGCCCGGTGCCGCATGCTCAACTTCGCCGATTCGTCTACCTCTTTAAAACGGCTGCCGCAGGGAACACCCGACAGACTTTGATCCAGCTCTTGCCAACGCTTATAATAACCTGCCGGAATTCTGTTTCTAAGTTCAACACAGGGAATGGGGGTACCGTCGCGGCGGCAAATGTCCATATCGTTGTTGAAAACTACATGCAGAATGGTGTTGTCGTAAGCGGCGTCATGCTGATGTCCGTGTTTCATCCATTCCGAGCTGTGGATGTGAATTTCAACCTGCCCGGCCCAGTATTGTTCGCCTATGCGAATACGGGCATTTAAAAAATCGGGACCGCTGTTTTTGTTAAGCCAACCGCGATTTTCAATCTGAACAGGAATGCCGTCGGTGGTTTTAAGTTCCTGAGCATTGAAAAGACCATACTGCCATAAAAACTGTAAAAAAGACTCTTTCATTTGATAATTTTTTAACCATAATAATGGCAAATATATTAACTTTTTTCGCAAAGCTGCGAGCCTGCAGAAATATTTACAGGGGTTGGCGGTTTCTGAAATGTCGATGCAAATACTGCAACCCCGCTGCTCATAGTAAGCCCTCCATTTCAATTTGGTTTAGCATCAAGGTTAATATATTTCCATCCATTCTGGAAAAGGCAAACCATTTTTTACCCAAATCTTTCAGCGATGCACCCAAATGATACAATTCATTGCGGTCAATAATTAAGAAACGATCGTGGCTTTTTTGTAATTGCTTTACCTCAAACCCGCTTGATTGTTCATTGGCTTTTAATATATCCAAAGCCAAAGTTCTGGAGATGCTTTTGGTCATTAACAGCACATTTACATTCTTCTCCTTTTTAAATAGATGAGTAAGGGTACTTTCATCGATGTAATTATCAATCAATATGATTTCCTTTTGCGCTTTTTTAATCAGGCTTGATGCAAAAGCATAACCATCAAATATTTGTCCATCGAAAAAAATGCCCTGAGTGGGTAATTCTTGTGATTTTAGTTGCAAGGATATTTCACCCAAAACATGATCCATTTTTTCAATTCTGTCTTCTATTTTGTTGACTCTATTATTAATAGCATAGCCCTTCATAAGATACTCTTTCAGCACATTATTGGCCCAAATCCTAAATAGAGTACCGCGTTTAGAGTTTACCCTGTAACCCACCGACAAAATGGCATCAAGATTAAAGTGCTCAACCTGATAAGTTTTCCCATCTCCGGCAGTTGTTGCAAAAAATGCAACAACTGTGTTTTTATCGAGCTCTTGGTCTATAAATATATTCTTTAAATGTCTGGAAACTACAGATTTATCTCTTTCAAACAGCACGGCTATCTGGTTCAGAGAAAGCCAAAAAGTTTCTTTTTCTTCATCCAATCTCACTTCAATTTTTTCAGCCAACTCGCCTGATTGAAACAACACAATTTCGTTCTTCATATAAACTGAAAATGCATATTTCTCAAGCCGGTAACTTTATACGAACAAGTTTTTAAACCTACTTCCTGCCCTGCCCAGTTTTGTTCACCAATACGAATGCGGGCATTTAAAAAATCGGGACCGCTGTTTTTGTTAAGCCAGCCGCGGTTCTCAATTTGTACAGGTTGGCCGTTTGAAATGCCCATATTCCGTTATTTTAACTATCCTTATTCCTACGGAAACGATAAAACAACACCCGCAAAATGCTCCTGGGTGATGTGACACAAATTTTTTTGATTATGTTT
>CANHCW010000073.1 GCA_947459165.1 Flavobacteriales bacterium | reverse complement strand
TTTACCATAACTACGATGGAATGATACGGTCAAATCCACATCGCGGTTGAGGTAATCGTGCGCCATGATTTCCATTCCCAATGCCAATCCCATTCGGGCTACTTCCTGACCAATTCTGCCAAAACCAATAATACCCAGTTTTTTTCCTTGAACTTCCCAACCCGAACCGGCTATTTTCTTCAATTCATTAAACTTGGCAATTCCATTTTCAGGCATTTCCCGGTTGGTCATGTGCAGATACCTGTAACAACTGAAAATATGCGCAAACACCAGTTCAGCTACCGAACGACTGCTGGCGTTGGGTGTATTCACCACCGGAATATGCTTGATTCCGGCATGCTTCATATCAATATTATCAAGCCCTACACCGGCCCTCGCAACCAGTTTAAGGTTGCCGGCATCCATTATTTCGGCCGTTACTTTGGTGGCGCTTCGCACAACCAATATATCAAATTCGGCTATGCGGCTTTTTAGCTCTGATTGTGGAATTTTCTCAGTAAAAACCTGAAATCCGGCATCTTCCAAAATTTTCTTGCCCGCGGCATCAATGCCGTCATTTGCCAACACTTTCATCACGCAAAAGTCTCCATTACATTCACAAGAACCTGAACACTTTCCAAAGGCAGAGCATTGTATAAACTTGCCCTGTAGCCACCAACACTGCGGTGCCCCTTGATTCCGGAGATGCCTGCTTCCTTGCATGCATTATTGAATTTGGTCTCCAGATCTGCATTGGGTTCTTTAAAAACAAAACATACATTCATTTGACTGCGGTCTTCGGTTTCAACCGTTCCCTCAAAATAGTGGCTGTCGTCTATGGCCTTATAGAGAAGGTCTGCCTTTTCCGTATTTCGCTTCAGCATTCCTTCTGTTCCACCCATTCTTTTTACCCATTCAAGGTTGTATTTGCTAACCAAAATGGGAAATACCGGCGGGGTATTGTACATACTGCCCTTCTCTCCATGTAATTTATAGTCTAGCATGCTGGGAATGGCTCTTCCTTCAGGACGACGGCTGTAAAGCTCTTTGTTGACTATAACCAGGGTTACGCCTGCCGGCCCCATATTTTTTTGAGCCCCTGCGTAAATCAGATCGAAGTCGGAAGTGTTCACAGGTCGGCTGAAAATATCGGAACTCATATCGCAAATCATTGGAACGGGCGATTTCGGAAATTCCTTCATTTGGGTTCCATAAATGGTATTGTTGCTGGTGCAATGAAAGTAATCGACATCGGTGGGTATTTCGTAATTTTTAGGGATATAACGATAATTGGTATCCTCGCTGCTGGCGATTACACGCACATCACCGTACAGCTTTGCCTCTTTAATTGCACCTGCAGCCCAAACACCGGTTTTGGTGTAGGCCGCCGCTGTTCTTAAAAAGTTATGCGGCACTTGAAAAAACTGTGTGCTGGCACCTCCTTGCAGAAACAGAATATCGTAGTTTTCGGGTACATTCAATAGTTCCTTCACCAAGGCTGCGGTTTCATCCATCACCGCCTCAAACTCTTTGGTTCTGTGGCTTATTTCGAGAATACTGAGCCCGGTTCCGGCAAAATTTTTAATGGATTCAATGCTTTTTTCAAACGCTTCAGGAGCTAAAATTGAAGGCCCTGCAGAGAAATTGTGTATTTTAGACATGACTACTCAAATTGCGGTACAATTTTAGATGTATAATTGTGGGTAAACAAGCGAACATGATTTATGTGTAAAAAAGCATACGCCTTATTTATACTTCTGATTTCGGCATATTCATTATCAGCTCAATACGAAGATGATGCGCCCAATCAAAATGTAGATTCCACAAAAACTGTGAACAAAAAATGGATTCAGCCATTTAACTCCGACAAACTCATTTTCGGCACAGAGGCCATGCTCACCCTGAATACGGGAACTTTTTTTGCTGAATTATCGCCTTTTGTGGTTTACCCGGTAATTCGACCTCTGCAGCTTGGAGCCGGTGTTCATGGAAGTTTTTTAAGTGTTTCCAATGGAACCAATACCGCCACCGGAACATATTTCGGGGCACATGCATTCACCCGCCTCGTTGTTGGGGAGAGTTTCTTCTTACATGCCGAATTGAGGGCATTAAACGGCATTGTAGATTTCGCATCCAAAGAAAGACAATGGGTTACATCTCCCATTTATGGCGTTGGCTTTAGCTATGGATCGGGACTTAGCAGTTGGGTATTGATTGGGTATGCTCCCAATTCAGATTTTGCAGGAATCAACCCGTTCGGGCACCTGGTTTATCGTATTGGGTTCAGATTTTAACCAATCAGGTTATTTCACCACCATGGTTTGGATGCCGGTAATCAGCGCAGGCCACAGACCAATACTCAAAGTAAGAACCAAAGCAAGAGCCAATCCTGCATATTCGCCCCAGGTAATTTTGTAGGCAGACAAACCGGCTGTTGGTTTGAATAAAACTTCTTTAAAAATGCGGAAGTAGTATGCAATACTGATCGCGGAACCGAGCAAAGCAATACCAACCAGCCAATTGTATTGGGCAAATGCAGATGAGAACAGCATGAACTTACCGGCAAACCCGGCTGTAAGTGGTATTCCGGCCATAGAGAACATTGATACAATTAGCACAAGTGATGCAAAACGGTTTCCTGCACCGGATTCACCAAATGATTCAAAACTGTATCCTTCGCTTTCTTTACCATAACGGTCAAGCAGATAGAAAACAGCTACAGCGCTGGCAGCATATGCAAGGGTATAGATTAAAAGGGCCCAGAATCCGTCTTCAGGTGCAGAGAGCACGGCCATAAGCATGTAGCCGGCATGTGCAATGCTTGAGTAGGCCAATGTTCGCTTAAAACTTTTTTGTCTAACTGCGGCAATGTTACCTACCAAAATGGTAGCGGCCGCAGCAATGGCCATAGATTGACTCCACCAACCTTTTATATCACTGAATGCGTATTGGAAAAGCCTGAAAAATGCAGCAAATGCGGCTATTTTAACCACTGTTGCCATGAATACGGTTGTGCGGTTTGGACTGCCATCATAAACATCAGGGCTCCAGAAATGAAAAGGAAAAGCAGCTACTTTGAAAAGCATTGATGCGAGCAAAATAATAATACCGCTGTGCAGCAAGGCGCTTTTAACACCAATATGCCCCATCATGCCCGCGCTTCTGCCAATGCTGATGATGTCGAGACTTCCGGTACCGCCATAGACGAATGCACAACCCAGCAGAAAAATGGCTGTACTAAAAGCCCCCATTAGAAAATACTTCAATCCTGCCTCGTTACTTCTCAAATCCGTCTTACGACTTCCCGCAAGTACATACAACGGAATGGAAAGTGCCTCAATACCCAAAAATAGCATAACCAGGTTGGTAAATGAGGTCATCATCAAACCTCCGCACAAACTGAAAAGCATCAGGCCGGGAAGATCTGCGCCTTTTCTGCTTTGGTTTGAAAAGAGTATGAAGACAAGCATTGATGCAATAATCAACACGGCAGAAAAGGCCAAAGCCGGAATATCCCAAAACAACATTTTAATGGAAACATATTTCGTTTGCCATTTGGCCATGTTGCCTGTCATCGCATCGTACCAGTCAAATGGAATCATGGAAAGGGCCGCAAGAAGCAGAATGAGAATGTAGGGAAGCGATTTTTTCTCGGGTTTGTTTATACCCAAAAACAAAATGACTATGGTTCCCAGAAAAATAATCAGCAGAGTTTTCATTTAACTTCCCCCATGGTATTACTTAACAATTCAATGGTTTTTTCAACGCTTGGCCCGCAGATGTCAATGAGTGTTTGAGGATGTAATCCAAAAAACAATACAAGAGCAACAAGTATACCCAATGCGGCAATTTCGTGCCATTTCAATTTTTCAAAACTGCTGATGTTCTCACCTGTCTGACCAAACATACTGAATTGATAAAGTCTAAGCATATAAACTGCACAAAGAATAATGGTGAGACCGGACAAAACACCAAGCATTATATTTTTCGTAAATATGGCTTTCAACAAAAGCAATTCACCGGGAAATCCATTGGAAAATGGAACCGCGGTTGAAGCCAGTACAAGTATGAGAAAGAAAACTGAAAATACTGGAGCAAATTTTGCTATGCCCCCGAGCTTATCTAATTGGCGATTTGCAAACCGAGACTGAATGATATCGACAGCAATAAAAAGTCCAATGACATTCACACCGTGCGAGAACAATTGTACCATTGATCCTTTCAGTCCTGTTGCGGACATGGTTGCAAGGCCGGCTGCAATCAAACCCACATGCGACAAGCTTGAGAATGCCACTACCCTCTTCATGTCATTTTGCCTGATGGCGATGAAAGCTCCGTACAATACACCCGCAACACCAGAATATAAAATGATTGGGTTGAAAATATGTAACGCTTCAGGCACCAACGGAAAGAACCAACGAATAAGGCCATAAAGTCCCATTTTGAGCATGATACCTGATAACAGCATGCTTCCCGCTGCAGGAGCCTCGGTGTAGGTGTCGGGCTGCCAGCTATGAAAAGGCATCAGTGGAATTTTAACCGCAAATGCAAGCAATAAACCTGAGCCCACCCAAAGTGCCTCTTTCAGCGATAATTTTACTGAAATCAATGACTGATAGTCAAAGTTCATTCCATTCGGGGATTTAGATGCCAGATAAATTAGCGAAGCGAGCATAGCCAAACTGCCTATGAAAGTATAAATGAAAAAGCGAAGTGTGGTTCGGAAAATATTATTACCCTCACCCCACAAGGCTGTGATGAAATAGATTGGAATGAGTGCAAGTTCCCAGAAAATGTAGAACATCAGTCCGTCCATTGACATGAACACACCGTTCAAAGCGGCCTGCATACCAACAATGAGAGCAACCAATAAAGCACCATTTTTCTCTTTACCGAAGGATGCGAGCACAATGACAGGAGAAAGCACATTGGTTAGCAAAAGTAAAACCATTCCAATCCCGTCGATTGCTGTATGGAAATGCATTCCGGTAAAGAACCAGGGCTTGTTGAATGCGAACTGAAATCCACCATCAGGATTAAATCCTCTGAACAGGAAAATCAGAAAAGCCAGTGAAGAAATAGAACCGGCCAGTGCAATCCATTTGGCGTACTTTCCGGACCATGCTGCCAGCAAACCGGCTAAAAGAGGTATGAGTATCAGTTCCAAGGTTATTTCAGTAAATTATAGACCAACAACAATATCAAACCGATTATCATAGCGATGATGTAAAAATGAATTTTGCCCTTTTGAAGTTTCGAAAACAAGGCTGATAAACTCCCAATACCGGAGGAAACCCAGGCCATTGTGGAGGCAAAAAATCCTTTTTCTGTTTTATTCAGGGCATCACCGGATAAGTTGATTCCCGCAACCACAGTAGAATCGTATAGTTCATCAACCCTGAATTTGTCGGAGAGTAATTTTCCTGCACCTTTCAAGCTTTCGTCTCCCTCAGGAATTGCTCCTTTGTTTAAATATTTAAAACGAGTGAAGAAGAACCCTGAAATGAAAACAAGAATGGCCACAGAAAGAAGTATCAGTTCTTCGGTATGACCAGGCATTGCCCTATTCAACTGACTTTCGCCGGTGATAGGCTGCAACCAATGTTCTAATCCATGCGCATTTGTATGTGTGATGAAATGAGGCAAATTGATCAATCCACCAAGCAAACTCAATACGGCCAGCACAGCAAGTGGCATGGTAATTAATGCCGGTGATTCATGAAGGTGATGTTTTTGCTCCTCTGTACCTCTGAATCCGCCATGAAACGAAACCCAAAATAGGCGGAACATGTAAATACCTGTGAGCAATGCTGAACCCACACAAAGTGCCCAGGCAAGAGGTTGGGAAGCAAAGACGGAAGCCAGAATTTCATCTTTACTGAAAAATCCGCTGAACAGAGGCATTCCACTTATGGCCAGTGTACCAATAAGAAATGTCCAGTATGTTACCGGCATAGCCGATTTTAAACCACCCATCTTTCGGATATCCTGTTCGCCACCCATGGCGTGAATAACACTGCCTGACCCAAGGAACAAAAGCGCTTTGAAAAATGCATGGGTAATCAGGTGGAACATGGCAGCAGTGTATGCGCCTACTCCCAAAGCCACAAACATCAAACCCAGCTGACTCACCGTTGAATAAGCCAGTACTTTTTTAATATCGTTTTGCTTCAAACCAATTAAAGCAGCCAGAATACTTGTTGATAGACCCACCCACAAAATAAGTTCTCTTGCAGCGGGAGCCATACTGTACATGGGATTGCACCGAACAACCAGGTAAACACCTGCGGTAACCATTGTTGCAGCATGGATGAGTGCTGAAACCGGAGTTGGACCGGCCATAGCATCGGGCAGCCAGGTGTAAAGTGGAATTTGAGCACTTTTGCCCATCGCCCCCACGAATAGTAAAATGCAAATGAGATTCACCATTTCGGGGTTCACTCCGCCTGTTTTAATTTGTTGCATTACAGGCGCATAGTCAAGTGTTTTAAATTGATGAACAATGAGAAACAAACCCAACAGCAAACCCAGATCACCTATTCGGTTCATTATGAATGCTTTTCTGGCAGCTTTTCCATAATCGGCGTTGCTGTACCAGAAGCCAATGAGCAGGTAAGAACACAATCCAACACCCTCCCAACCGAAAAACAACATGAGAAAATTCGCCCCCATCACCAGAACCAGCATGTTAAAAACAAACAGATTCAAGTAGGCGAAGAACTTATAAAACCCTTCATCACCATGCATGTAGGCTATGGAATATACATGAATTAAAAAACCGATACCGGTAATCACCAGCATCATAACCGATGTGAGCTGATCGGCCTGAAACGCCATGTCTATATTCAGATCGGAAACAGAAAGGAAGGTAAACCACTTGGTGTAAAACGCGGCTGAACCGGATTTTAAACCCAGAAAAACATTTAAGCTCAGTACGAAAGCCGCCAGAATGCTCCCTGATGAAATCCAGCCAGTGATTTTCTCAGGAAGTTTTTTACCAAGCAATCCTGTAAAAATAAAACCTGCCAGAGGCAGCAGTATAATCATTGAAATGGGATTCATCAGCCTTTTAAATTATTGAGTAACCCCACATCGGTTGACTTCGTATTGCGGTAAACCATCACCAGTATGGCCAGCCCCACTGCGGCTTCTGCCGCTGCGACAACCATGATAAAAAATACAAAAAGCTGACCTGATGCATCGCCCATGTAGGATGAGAAGGCGGCGAACAACAAGTTCACCGCGTTCAGCATCAATTCAATGCACATGAGGAGAACGATGGCATTTCTGCGCATCAAAACTCCAAACATACCTATACAGAAAAGCACACAACTTAAATAAATGTAGTGGCTGATATCCAGCGAATTAAAAATACTATCAGGTTTCACTATGCAGTTTCCTCCATTTCGGTTGATTCGTCATCGGTTTTTCTTTTTCCCAGAAATACAGCTCCTACCATGGCGGCCAAAAAGAGTATTCCCGACAATTCAAATGGCACTAAAAATTCACTAAACAGGTATTTACCCAGATTTTTCACCAAACCCACGCCTTCAACCGGGTTTCTGCTTACATATTCAGATGATTTGTGTAACGATGCAGCCAAAACAACAAGCAACAAACCTGCAGCAATTGTGGCCGCAACCTGCCAACCCATTTTTACCTGCGGTTCGCTGTCTTTATTCAAATTCAGCAACATGAGCACAAACAGAAACAAAACCATGATTGCTCCGGCGTAGACAATCAGGTTTACAATGGCAAGGAATTGTGCATTCAGTATAATGTAATGAGCCGAAATACTGAAAAAGGTCATAATCAATGCCAGAACACTGTGGATAGGATTCTTGTTGGTTACCACATAAAGGGCGCACAAGATGGTGATAAAGGACAGCACCAGAAATTCAACCGGCAGTCCAAAAATTAAAACACTCAAATATTGCATTAAACGGTTTCTTTGTTATAAGTCCAAACCTGTCTTTTGCTTACATCAATGCGCTGATCAACCGGTTCAACCAGTTTGTCTTTGCCGTAAATAAAAGTATCTCTTTCAAATTCTGCATCAACAAAACGATCCGTTAGAAAAATGGCTTCTTTAGGACAAGCCTCTTCACACAAACCACAGAAAATGCAACGCAACATATTGATTTCGTAGACAGCGGCATATTTTTCTTCACGGTACAAACCCTCTTCTCCTGTTTTCCGTTCTGCCGCATTCATGGTGATGGCTTCAGCCGGACAGGCAACAGCACACAAACCGCAAGCAGTGCAGCGTTCACGGCCTTCATCATCGCGCTTCAGAACATGTTGCCCCCGAAATACAGGAGCAACCGGGCGTTTCACATCAGGATAACTTACTGTGGCCTTCTTTTTAAAAAAGTGGCTGATTGTGATGCGCAACCCATTTAAAATTGCAGGCAAATAGATGCGTTCCCAAAAAGTCATCTTTTTGTTCACCACCTGTTTTGATCGTTGTGTGAGTTGCATAAATACCTATCTGATTTAAAGTTCTTACAAACCTTTGAGGTGCTTGGTTTTCACCTTGTACTTTTTCCTCAACTCACCTTTTTTCTTGGTTTTGCGAACTTTGTTCAGGTCTATATCCTTTATCACGGTTTCACCATCTTTCAATCTCACATACATTTTAGCATCGCTGATATTGCTGTAATTCAAGATCCAGCTGCTTCCCTTCTTCGTAGCAGGAATAATGGTGGGTGGTTCTGCAGTTACAACAAAAATTTCCTGAATGTTTCCGGTTTTGTCTTTGAACATAGCTTGCTTACTCTTTCCGGAAATAGCGCAAAGATGAACCACGCCGGGACATTTTACGGGAATGGTAACCTTCATGTTGTCTTTTGTTTTTGATTGAGTAATTTTTGTGGATTTGTCCAACTCCAGGAAACTTTCTCCTTTGGCTTTGAAAACGGACAACTTGGCTTTCTTGTAAACATCAGCATCCATTTTGAAGCTGATTGAAGCAGGCTTTTTCAAACAACTGTCCATTTTCACATCAAAAATTCCACCCCATACAAATCCTTCACCTTTTTGGGTTTTTAAAGGTACCCCGCTTTCAAAAATCTCTTCAAGTTCAGATTTGCGATCTACGGTTAAGCATTTGCCCGGATTTCTTTTACAAAGCGATCTGTATTCACAGATATTCATAGAAATGGAAATTCCCTGACCAATAAATACGGTTGTATCGTAATTGCAGGTATCTCTTACCGGCTTTGGAGCTGGCGGCGGAGGCGGAGGTGGCGCAGGTTTCTCATAAATGGTAATTTCTACCCTGCGGTTTTTTGATTTCTTTTCTTCATCCACTTCCTGCTTCTCACGCGGTTTTGCCCTACCGAAATAGGAACGATTGATGATACCGGTATCCATTCCGTTTTCAACCAACCAGTCATAAACCTCGTCAACCCTGCGCTGAGAAAGTTGCAGGTTGTAATCATCGTTGCCGGTGCTGTCTGTGTGGCCTGTCAGTGTAAGTTTGTAATCCTTTTTGGTTTTCAGGTCCTCCAACAATTTTTTCAGTTTCTCTTCTTCAGACTTTTTAATGGCTGATTTGTTGAAATCGAAATAGATTTGAACTGCAGGGGCAATTTCTTTTGGGGGCTGTGGTTTTGCTACCGGAGCAGGTTTTGCTGGAGCAGGTTTGGCCATGGGTTTATTTTGTCCGGAAACCCGATTGACTGTTGCTATCAACATAGCCCAAGTGAGTATTAAGATGATGTTGCGCATTTTTGGGGCGAAATTATGGTTTTTAGAGTTTGGTTTTGAATGATGAAGTGAACAATTATCCCACATTTTTAATTTATGACAAAGATTTCAAGGTTTCTTCTATGATGTCGCAGGCTTTGTTCATTTCCTCTGTATTGATCGTCAGCGGCGGAGCAAACCGAATGGTGTGCGTGTGGGTTTGCTTGGCAAGAAGGCCTCGTTTCATCAATTCAATACAAACATCCCATGCAGTTTTTCCATCTCCAAAAGGTTTAATGTCGATGGCATTCAATA
>CANHCW010000072.1 GCA_947459165.1 Flavobacteriales bacterium | reverse complement strand
GGATTGGCCTTTTTCAAATACCAGTAAATGCTTTGGTAATTGTTGCTGTGGTATGCGCCGTTGTAATGCACAAACAACTGTCCGGGTTTGTAGTTTTTCAGAATAAAATAAGACATGGTGGCGTCTTTAATGGCCTGAGCCTTGGGTAAATTGGAACCGCCATGCATACCCGCCGCCTTGCCAATGTCAGCGTAGCAGGACAAGGTGCTGTCGTACAGTGGTGGCAAGGGGGCAATCCACGATTTTTGGGTATTGCTGAGGGTATCAAGCGCCTCAAAGCCACCTCGAAACACCATGCTGGCAAATTTGCGGGGAATATTGGTTGCCACAAACTGCAGGCGCTTGTCTTTGGCAAAATCGAGCAGCGGTTTGTAATCAGTTTTAAAATTGGGCCAGGCTCTGGATGATTTAGCAAACTCCTTCTCGGGCATGCTGTCGAATACATATCTGTCAACCAGCGGCTGCACATCAGCTTCAAACATTTCTGCACCCAACACCATGTTCGGCCTTTGCGAAAACAGTTCTTTGGTGCTTTCCAATTGCAACCAGTGCACTATGGGATTGTCGTGGTATTCGCCAAACAATACAATATCTGCGCCCTGCATGGCTTTTACCATTTGTGCATAGGTGGCTTTTTTGCCTTTGCCGTTGAATAGGGCATAGGCAGGTTTGTCCTGGGCGGAAATCCTAATTTGGATAAATACCAGAAGCAGTAAAATGGTTGATTTTTTCATGCTTTTATTCAGTTTACCACCCCAACACCCAAGCAAAAATCAAGGGAGCCACAATGGTGGCATCGCTTTCAACAATGTATTTGGGCGTAGTTACATCCAGTTTGCCCCAGGTAATTTTTTCGTTGGGTACCGCGCCGCTGTAGCTTCCATAACTGGTGGTGCTATCGCTAATCTGGCAGAAATAAGTCCAGAAAGGAACATCATGCCACTCCAAATCCTGATACATCATGGGCACCACGCAAATGGGAAAATCACCGGCTATGCCGCCGCCAATCTGAAAGAATCCAACACCTTTGCCGCTGCTGTTGTTGCGATACCAGTCGGCCAGCCAAACCATGTATTCAATGCCACTTTTCATGGTGCTAGCCTTCAGTTCGCTTTTAATTATATAACTCGCAAAAATGTTGCCCATGGTACTGTCTTCCCAACCGGGAACAACAATGGGCAGATTGCATTCTGCAGCGGCCAGCATCCAGCTGTTTTTAGGGTCTATCTCATAGTACTGCTCAAGATCGCCCGACAACAGCATTTTGTACATGAATTCGTGGGGAAAATAGCGTTCTCCTTTGTCGTCGGCATCTTTCCAAACCTTGTGAATATGCTTCTGCAAGCGGCGAAAAGCCTCTTCTTCAGGTATGCAGGTATCGGTTACGCGGTTGTAGTGGTTTTCAAGCAAATCCCACTCGTCCTGCGGACTTAAATCGCGGTAATGCGGAACCCTTTTGTAGTGGCTGTGTGCCACCAGATTCATGATATCTTCTTCCAGGTTGGCGCCGGTACAACTGATTATATCAATTTTGCCTTGACGAATCATTTCGGCCAGGCTTTTGCCCAGTTCTGCCGTGCTCATGGCGCCGGCCAGGGTAACCATCATTTTTCCGCCTTCGATCAGGTGGGTTTCATAGCCTTTTGCCGCATCTACCAGAGCCGCGGCGTTAAAGTGTAGGTAATGTTTTTCAACAAATTGAGAAATGGGTCCTTTGTTTAACGACATACGGCAAAATTAAGTCAATTGTGAAGTTGTTCATTGAAACTGTGCATCGTTTTGTTCTTTTGAAGCCCCCAACCTTGATTTAAACCGATAATAATTCTTTATTTTTGTGGTACCGTGAAAAAAACAACAGCCATTTTTCTGTCAACACTTTTTGCTTTAACCTTTATGTTATCGCAATGCAAACACGAACCTACGCTGCGCCTCACCGCCGCTGATTCAGCCATTTGTTTTGAACGCGATATTCTGCCCATTTTTGTTTCAAGCTGTGCCAAAAGCGGCTGCCACGATGCAACAACTGCCCACCATGGTGTAAGACTAAATGATTGGCAAGGCATTATTGCGGCCGGGGTAAAACCCGGTAAGCCCGAAAAAAGCGAAGTGTATGAGGAAATTGAAGAAGAAATGGGCGGTCCCAAATACGGCAATTTGAATGCCGACCAAAAATTACTCATCAAAAAGTGGATTATGCTGGGTGCCAAAAACGATACCAACTGCCCAACCGATTGCGATAGCGCACAGTTTAAATATTCAACAACCATCAAGCCACTCATTGATAAATACTGCATAGGATGCCATGCCTACCCCAACGCATCAGGGTCGATTGAGTTGTCCTCTCATGCAGGTGTGGTGGCTGCCACTGCCGGCGGTAAACTCCTTAACAGCCTAAAAGCCACCACGAATTGGATGCCCAAAGGCGGCAACAGACTCAGCGATTGTCAGATTAAACAATTTGAAAAGTGGATCAATGCGGGTACACCCAATGACTAAAATCGCTTTGGCTTTGCTGATTACCCTGGGTTTCAGTGCCTGTTATTTTGATAACAAGCAGGATTTATACCCGGGCCAAACAACCTGCGACACGGTCAATGTCAGCTTCTCCAAAAACATCAAACCCCTCATCGATGCTCAATGTGTGGGTTGCCACAACACAGGGTCACCTACAGCAGGCATTTCGCTGTCAACCCACGCCGAAATAGTAAATTATGCCAAAAGCGGACAATTGTACGGGGTGCTGGCACAAATACCGCCTTTTAAACAGTCTCAGTTTATGCCGCCCAACGGGACCAAATGGAGCAATTGCAATTTGTCTAAATTAAAATCTTGGATTGATAAAGGTGCGCCCAACAACTAAAATCATATTTACTTTGGCCCTATTGCTATGCAGCGGGACAAAGGTTCAGGCGCAAAGCGATTCTGCGTTTTTCGATACCACCCTGCTAAGGCCCTTTCTCACCCCGGCCGATAGCTTTTTGAGAGATGGGGTGCCCCTTCCTAATGTCAATTTTCCACTGGATTCCTCCATCAGTACTACTTTGCTCTACATGCCATGGAAAAACAGCCTAAGAATCATCAACGGGCACAGTACCTATACCCTGGCAAAACGCGAGCTGGAATTTTGCATTCAACACCGTTTCGGGTTGCTGAGCAGCGGTTACGAAAACGCATGGGGCCTTGACCAAAGCAATATTCGCATTGGCTTTGATTATGGTATAACCAACCGCATTACCTTGGGTGTAGGCCGGGCAGGCATGGGCAAAACCGCCAACGGGTATGCAAAATTTGCATTGCTCAACAACGGGCTTGGCCGGATTGCCTGGCTCAGCGATATGGCCTATGTGTTTGAAAAAAACACAACCGGACTTGCGCCTTGGTACAACAGCCACCGGCTAAATTATACGCATCAATTGTTGCTGAGCAGAAATCTATTTCACCACAAACTGTTCCTGCAATTGGCGCCCACAGTGGTGCACCGCAATTTGGTGGACAGCGCCGCCGATGCCAACACGGTTCCATTGCTGTTGGGCAATTTCAGGTATTCCATTAGCGAAAAAATTTGTTTGACGGGTGAGTACACCCACATTTTAAACCAACGATTAAACGGACAAATTAACAGGTCGGTGGGCTTTGGGCTTGAGTTTTGGACAGCAGGCCATGTTTTTCAAATTACCTGTACCAATGCCAGCAGCTTAAACGAAGCCAGGTATCTCACCTCACAGAATGGCGATTTTCGCAAAGGCGAATTTCGGCTGGGCTTTAACATTGTACGCAAGTGGTAAACTACTTCTCGCCCAGCCACCACATGGGTTTGTAACGCTTTTGCCGCGTAGCAAATATTTTTACCTTGCTCTCAATGAATGCCACCGCTTCCTCTGGGCTGTCTGTAATGCAAAGCATATCGTCGTCTTCGGGCGAAATGGTTTTAAACCCATGCATGGTTTGCATTTGCTCAATCACATCCTTCCAGTAATCGGTGCCCATAAGTACTACCGGAAACCAGGGAATTTTTTTGGTTTGTATGAGGGTCAGTGCCTCGAACATTTCGTCAATGGTGCCAAAGCCGCCGGGTAAAATCACAAAGCCGAAGGAGTATTTAAACAGCATCACTTTACGCACAAAAAAGTATCGAATTTCTACCCAGCGGTCGAGATAAGGATTGGGTTCCTGTTCAAACGGCAGGGTAATATTTACACCTATACTTTTGGCGCCCGCTTCGCGGGCGCCGCGGTTGGCTGCTTCCATAATCCCCGGTCCACCGCCGGTCATAATGCCAAAACCCAACTCACCAATTCGTTTGCTTACCTCACGGGCCAGGGCATAGTAAGGGTGATCTTCACCAAACCGTGCCGATCCAAAAACGGTAATACATGGCCCTAAAAAGTGCAGTTTTCTGTAGCCGCGAACAAAATCGTAAAACACCTTAAAAACAAAACGCAACTCGTACCAGCGGCTATGCGGCCCCTCCAGGTACTCCACATCTACCGCGCCTTTTGGCAAAATGGCTTTTCCGTTTGTTTTATTCATAAAAAATGCCCGTCAAAGTTAACGGGCATTTTGTGGTTTTACAGTCTGCTTCAGAATCTCTCGAACTGAGAAAAGAAGAAATTACCTTCAATAGCCGCATTTTCATCGCTGTCGCTACCGTGAATGGCGTTGGCATCAATGCTTTTAGCGTACAGATTGCGAATGGTTCCGGGCTCTGCCTTCTGAGGGTCGGTGGCACCAATCAGCTTGCGGAAATCTTCCACAGCATTGTCTTTCTCCAAAATGGCCGCATAAATGGGACCGCTGGTCATAAACTGAACCAAATCTGCGAAAAAGGGGCGTTCGCGGTGAATGCCGTAAAATTCCCCGGCCAGTTCTGTGCTGAGTTTGGTGTACTTCAGGGCCACAATTTTGTAACCGGCCTGAGTAATGTGATCGATAATTTTACCCGCATGTCCGTTTGCAACGGCGTCGGGCTTAATCATGGTAAATGTTCTGTTGGTTGCCATAAATAGTCATCGCGCTATGTACAAAAACCGTGCCTGAAACTCTTTATTGTAAGATTATTTCAGCTTTCAGTAACAATTACAGATTTTGAGGTGGCTATGCCCTGCAACAATGACTGTATGACCAGCAGGAAGTAAATCATCGGAATCCACAGGTAGGCATTGCCGCTTAAAACCATGAGGTAAGCCGCTGTTCCAACGCTAACAACCAACCTTAGCATTTCCCTCTGCCCAAAACCAGGGTTGATGTTGTTTTTCAAAATGCGCCCGGCGTTAATCATTGCGAATACCAGGCTTAGCGCAATCAGCCAAAACAAGGGAGGGGTTAACACCGGATTGAAAAACAAAAAGGCCACAAATCCGGGAACACAGCAAGCCACCTGTAAATAAGCATAACGGGTAAATGGGGTGGCATCCATTTTGACATAACTTTCACTTATGCGTTCCCCCTCTTCAGCGGCAGGCGGCACCCATTCGGGAGGCATAAAAACCACTTTCAGTTTGTTTTTAAAACCTTTTGTTTGTTTGATAGCCCTAAAAAGATACCTGTAATGGTGAAAAACGGCATTCACTGGGTTGTTATCGGTATAATCGCCTTTGATGCCATACACCACCGGCTCGGTCTCTTCCTGATAGGTTCCAAAAAGTTTATCAAAAATCACCAGGGTTGAACCATAGTTTTTGTCAATGTACAGCTCATTCTTACCGTGGTGTACCCTGTGCATGGAAGGCGTTATCAAAATTTTCTCCAAAAAGCCCAATTTCGGAATGTAGGTGGTATGCACAATAAAACACCAAATGGCGCCCAGCTTAAACAGCACCAGCAAAATGATGGGTTGAAATCCAAAAACCGGTAAACAAGCCCAAAAAATAATTCTGTTTATCCCTTGAAACAGGGATCCTCGAAAGCCCACGGAGAAGTTGTACAACTCCGACGAATGGTGGGTTACATGTCCGGCCCAAAGTATATTCACCCGGTGCGACCAGCGGTGATACCAGTAAGAGAGAAATTCAATGGCCAGAAAACCCAAAACCCACTGAGTCCAGTCTGCTTTGAGTTCGAAAAGGCGAAAATGCCGGTACGAAAACTCCATCACGAGGTACATAAAGGCCACATAAAACAGCGAACTCACCTGGTCTATGGCACCAATAGCCATGTTATTAACCGTGTTGGCCGTGTTGTAACGACCGTTGCCTTTTCTTGCGCTGACATACCATTCAATGCCCACAATGAGCAGCATTAACGGAATAAACAAAGCAATGTAGTTATACATATTAAAGAGGATTTTCGGCAAATAAGTGGCGTTTCAAACCATTGAATTACTGATTTGTGAAGCATCAATGCCTGATATTGGTATTTTTCGCAACTCTTTGACCGACTAACCAATCTGCACTCGGTTGGGGTTATTTATTCAGTTTCACAAAACACCTTTTGCAATAAACCGTAATTTTAATGAATGTCATTTGCGATTATTGAAACAGCCGACATACTTGCAAAGCCCCACAGGGCTATTTTTGCCGACCCCAATACAGACCAATGAAAAAACCCGAACTGCACGCCTTATGCACAGCACTGCTTGAACAAAAACTGTCCGATCTGGCCAAAAGCATTCAGGATGTGCGCGAATCGGTGGCCTCCGATACCAAAAGCAGCATGGGCGATAAGTACGAAACAGCCCGTGAAATGGCGCAGCAGGAACTGGGAAAATTGCAACAGCAGGAAGCCATAACCCGTCAGCTGTTGTTAGGGTTAAAAACCCTTGATGCGAATAAGGTTTGCAACAATGTTACAGCCGGAGCATTGGTTAAAACCGACAAAATGTGGTTCTATTTGGCCGCAGGTATAGGCAAAGTAGAAATGGGGCAGGAAAATATGATGGTTATTTCGATGCAATCGCCTTTGGGACGGGCCTTAAACGGCAAATCAGCCGGCGAAACGGCGCAGGTAAACGGGGTGATTTACCGCATTCTTGAAGTGGTTTAAACCACTTCCGGGTTTGCCTTTGCATCAATACAAACGAATCCAATCGCACAAACGGATAATGTTGTGGTATTTGTAACCAAAATTCATTTACAATCGTACCGGTTATTGAAACCTGTAGAGACGCACAATTGTGCGTCTCTACCCATAAACCGGATACGGTTTTTGGTGCAAATGGTTACAAAATACCACCCGTCTGTGTTTTGTTTTTTTCTGTTAAAATCCATTTTTCCGGGTTCGTTTTGATATAATTCCTCACCGCATCCAACTCCTGCTGACTGCGAATAATGCGGTCGTAAAAACGGGCCTGCCAGGCAAATGCAATTTTGTTTTGGTTGGTGTGCCTTTTCACCGTTGATTTAAACGCCCTTATTACCGCCGCCAAATTTCGCGATTGCACCCCAAATTGATTGGGATTCCAATCGGTCTTTTCGGGTTTATTGAAAACCAATATACCGTGAATGTGGTCGGGCATCACAACAAACGCATCCAATTGCACAAACGGATAATGTTGTGGTATTTGTAACCAATATTCATTTGTAATTATGCCGGTTTCCGTGGGTTGTAGAGACGCGCAATTGCGCGTCTCTACAATTTCACCGAAATAATGCACCCGGTTTTTCGTGCAAATGGTTACAAAATACCACCCGTCTGCGCCGTAATCGTAACCCGGCAAACGGCTGGTTGCAATGCGGTACTTGTTGTTGAATGTTTCCTGCATTATTTTTTCCCCCACGCCTTCAACAAATAAGAATATCGAAGCCCGGCGGAATAATACCATTCTTTCTTTTCCATTCTCATCCAATGACTCTCAAAGCGCTTGGGGGTATTGTTGCTGAGCCATTCTGAACCTAGGGTAAGTGATATTTTTGATTTCTGATCTTTGGAAATAATGCCGGTATTCAATGAAATGGAATAGCCGGAGGCTCGGCACATGTATAAATCGCCGGTGCTTAGCATATTTCCCTGAGAATTATAAAGTGTGGAATTGCCCATTTTGAAGTTACCCCAAAAATTAATAGCAGGGAATGCATACCCTAGAATTAGGGTTGATTTCCATTTTTTTGAATTTACAACATCATACCCAAAGTTTATTCGTTTAATGTAATAATAATCTATATTTACTAGTTTATTATCTGTAATTTGTCCGCTGCTATTATTTATTATTCTTCTATGATTCCTCCAATTGTACTGTTGACAATAATAGTCATAACCCAATAAATATCTTTTAAAACGAAAGTTGAATCCAAAACCAATAAATAATGCAGGTTTACAATATATTTTACTTTTGAAAATAAAATTGGGATCGGTTCCAATTGTTAAATTTTCCTGACTTCTAAACTTACTAAAACCCGTAAGAACATCTGCACTGAATTGAATGCTTTTTTGTGCCTTAGAAACAGAGCATGCACTTATCGAAGCCGCAGTAATAATGACGATTTTAAAAACAAATCTCATTTTTTCAAATTGATTTTATAGCCCAAACCCACACTTCCGCCCATGGCTGCGCGGGGGTAGGGTTCAATGGAGCCCAGGTAGTTATTGTGGTTCCAGTATCGGCGAAATAGCGATTGCACCCCAAATTGATTGGGATTCCAATCGGTTTTTTCGGGTTTATTGAAAACCAAAATACCGTGAATGTGGTCGGGCATCACAACAAACGCATCCAATTGCACAAACGGATAATGTTGTGGTATTTGTAACCAATATTCATTTGTAATTATGCCGGTTTCCGTGGGTTGTAGAGACGCGCAATTGCGCGTCTCTACAATTTCCCCAAAATAATGCACCCGGTTTTTCGTGCAAATGGTTACAAAATACCACCCGTCTGCGCCGTAATCGTAACCCGGCAAACGGTTGGTGGGAATGCGGTATGTGTTGTTGAATTTATTTGGCATAACCCAATGGTATAACCAATACTCATAACAAATATAGATAAATACCTAATCAGAGTTCGTGTTTAAAGATGGTTTTGCATTTCATAACACAAATATGACAAATGTCTAATTTCGAGATGTCACTTCTACAATGCCGGCATACTGTAACTGTACAATTCAAGAATTTCCAGCGGTGAACACCGCTTTTCACCAATTAAAAACCGGGTTAAACCACGCCAACCCAATCCTCCAAATACCCGTACCCCTCCGTCAATCCGCCGCCTTCTGCAATGGTGGCGCCGGTTATCATGCGGCTTTGGCCCGACAGCAATTCGGGAAAAACATATTGCAGCATGTGCTCTCCAAATTCCTCGCTGGCATCGCAGGGCAATTCGTTGGGCAGGTTGCCAACTGCCATAATGTCTATGGTGTCTATGCCATAAGGCTCACAAGGCTGTTGCAAACTGCGGCTCCATCCAATTACCGGGTCTTGTATGCTTGTGGCTTTCCAGGTAATGGGTACGCTGCCCTCTACATCACAGCTGATGTCGGCAATTACCCTGATGCAAAAATCTGCTTGCGCCGTGTCTTCCTTGCTGAACAAAGGCGGCAAATCGGCAGTCCAAAAAATGCCGTTCATCAATATATCCGTGCAGCCGGTAAAATCGCCAAAACTGCTTTCGTACTCCTTGTGGTTGGTATAAAAATGCTGTGTGTCCCAGGGTTTGCCCTCTTTGTGCCGGTAAATTTCAGGACTGTTCAGGTGCACAAATACGGGCTCATCATAATGCCTGTGAATAAACTGATAGGGCGTTACCTCCCTGATTCTCAGGTTGCGTAAAAAATCCAACGCCCCATTTGCCACTCGCCCCCCACCCGTGAGTACGATGTTGATGTTGCCAATATCCACACCGCCGGCTTGCTGCAGCAATTCCCGGTAATCTTCACATTGCCAGGCAGGTTTCAGTTCAAACAAACCGGTTTTTTTGCCCCAGGTAAGCAATCCGTTGTAAGCGCCTACAATGCCTGCAAAACGACCAAAACCCAGCACCCGTTGCCCGTTTTCCCATTTCAGGGTTTCGTAGTCAATCAGCCGAATGCCCTTGCGAATTATTTCCCTCAGCATCTCAAGATTATACGGCTGTTTTTTAATGGTATGCGAAAAGAAAAAGTAGGTTTTACCCGAAATCAAATGCTCTTTGGGCACTTCTTTTATTCCCAGCAGCACATCGCAATCGCTGAGGTCGGTTACAACGGGCACGCCGGCACTCTCGTAATCTTCATCGCTAAAACAGCGGTCGGGCGAGGCCTCTGCCACCACCTTTACCTGCGGCCACCGGTTCATCAGGGCGGCGCATTGCACCGGGGTGAGGGCCACCCGCACATCGGGCGG
>CANHCW010000071.1 GCA_947459165.1 Flavobacteriales bacterium | reverse complement strand
TCCGCGAATGTGGTTTGGGAATAAATGTGTAGTTTCATGGTGGTTGCCTTTTTAACAAAGGTATTTTCCACCTTCAACCTAAATTATGACAGCAATCACACTACCCCTGCAAGGGCTGTTTTTTCAGCTTCAGAATGCTGAAATCTGAGGCTTCTTGCACGATGGTATTGCTCAATTGACCCAGACCAACGATATCCATTTCTACCACATCGCCGGGTTGAAGCCACTGTTCTGTGTAGTTTGGGTCGTTTAATTTGCCGGTGCCGTTCAATTCCAAAAAGCAACCTGTGCCAACCGTGCCACTGCCAATCACATCTCCGGGAAGAATGTCGGCTCCGTATGCACAGCGTTCCACAATTTCAGCGAAAGTCCAGTCCATATCGCCCATGCTGCCTTCGCTTACCTGAATGCCGTTCACCTTGCAGGTCATTTTCAAATCGTAGGCCGCGCCGGTATGTCCGGGTTTGGGTGCAACTCGGTAGGGTTCCAGTTCATCGGGGGTTACCAGCCATGGACCAATAACGGTGCTGAAATCTTTGCCTTTTGCAGGTCCCAGGTTGAGAAGCATTTCCTCCATTTGCAGGCGGCGAGCACTCATGTCGTTCATAATCATATACCCTGCAATGTAATCGTCGGCTTCCTGCGCTGTAATGTTTCTGCCTTTCTTACCAATTACAATGGCGGCTTCCAGTTCAAAATCCAGTTTTTCGAAATGATCGGGCATGCAGCGAATTTCACCGGGGCCCTGAATGGCGTTGTGGTTGGTGAAATAGAAAATGGGGTACATGTCGAACTCCGGAATCATGGGCACACCGCGGTTGCGTCTTGCGGCTGCTACATGCTGTCTGAAGGCATATCCGTCTCTGCAGCTTGTAGGCTTGGGAACCGGCGCCAGCAATTCGTTCTCGTTGTATTCAACGCTGAATTCTGAGTGTTTTCCGGCTATCACTTCCTGCTCAATTTCTCTGGCCAGGCGGCTGTTTTTTTCCCATTCGTTCAGGAATGAAGCCATGTCTTTGGGCAATGACGCATTGATGGCGTTCAGGTTGTATATGCGGTTGTTGATGTACAAACCGGTGGCTGTATCGGAGCCGTGCAGAAAAGTAACCAGTTTCATGCCGCAAAATTAACCTTGCGGAGCCGCAAAACCATCAACGGGTGAGAACGATGTATTCATTCACGATTTGCTGAAGAAATCCGCGTTCATCGGCCGGGTGTTTTTCAAGTTCGAGCAGAGCCACCATTCGTTCAGCACATTTTCTCAGAGCCTGTTGATGCGCATTTTCGCTATAATCATCGCGGCTGTTGATGATGTTCTTAATGAAAAGAATGTGTTTTTCCTCAATATGCCTCAACTGCGGCCAGGTAATATTCTGTTCAGGATTTTTGTGGTGCAAACGCATCAAGTCGTGGTATGCGTAGTGCAAAGAGTGCTTAACCGAAACCACAGCCGTGCCGGCCATCATATCGCCCAGTCGTTGTCTTTTTTCTGAACCCAGTATCAGGAACAAACCCAAAGCGCCGCCGCTGAATGTGATATCAAGAGGACGCACAATCCAGCGCAGAAAACAATCGGCAAAACCAATGGGAGCTCCGTCGGTACGCATCACGCGAATTCCGGTAATCATTTTTCCGGGAGAACGGCCTCCCAAAACAGTTTCAAAGGCCAGATGATAGAAAGTGAGAATGATAAACGAAGCCCATGCTGAAAGCAGTCCTCCGCCCAGTATGAATCGCGTTACCCATAAAATCAGCAAAATCAATGCCCCGTCAATGAGTGTGGACAGAATTCGTGCACCCACCGTTGCCAGGTCGTAACTCAGGGTTACCTGCTGTGCGGTTCTGATTTCTATGCTGTTTGCCACGGATTTGCGAACTTATGATTTTTAAGTGGTTTTTGTTTTAAGCCACCTCAAAAATTGTGTAATCTTGTAATTGGAATGCGGGAATCTAAGTTCATTGATCAAAATGCCGAAAAATGGAAGGAGTACGAAAGGGATCTGGAAGCAGACAACCTGGGCCCTGACAAAATGGAAAAGGCATTTATTGAACTGAATGATGACCTTGCCTACGCCCGTACTTTTTACAAGAACCGATCTGTAAGGGTATTTCTGAACAACCTGCTCACCCCGGTTTACGACCGTGTTTATGAGTCTCGCAGTGGTGGGTGGTCTAAGGTGTCGGCATTTTTTACCAAAACAGCTCCGAGAATCAGTTATTCGGCTCGAAAATTCATGCTCATTTCGCTGATGACAGCGTTGTTGGGTTTTGCCATTGGTTATTTTGGCACACGCCACGACAGTGATTTTGCGCGAACCGTTCTCGGTGACGGCTATGTTAATATGACCGAAGATAACATTCAAAAAGGCGATCCATTGGGCGTGTATAAAAGCAGTGACCCTGCCGAAATGTTCTTTCGCATTGCTACCAACAATTTGCAGGTAGCGTTTTACTTTTTTTTATTCGGAGCATTGTTCTGTGTCGGCACACTTTATCTTCTTTTAATAAATGGCATTGTACTGGGTGTTTTCACTTATATGTTTACCAGCAGGGGTCTGACTACCGAATACTTGCTAACGGTTTATCAGCATGGTACACTGGAAATACTCACCATGGTTGTCGAAGGGGCGGCCGGCATTATGTTGGGGTCGGGATTGTTGTTTCCGGGAACATTAACCCGTTTGCAGTCCATTCAGAATGCCGCCCGCAAGAGCATTGTGCTGTTTATGGTTTGCATTCCCATCATTATGGTGGCGGCTTTTATTGAAAGTTATTTAACCCGGTTTACAGAAATTCCTGCGGGGTTGAGAAGCATGGTCATCATTTTCAGCCTGCTTTACATTCTATATTATTTTGTGGTGATGCCCTGGCTCAAATTTCGCGGAAACAAGGAATTTGATTTGCAGGAAGAACAACCCAAGGCCGAGGACAACAAGACCTGGAAAGCAGGTGAACTTTACAGCCTCGGGGAGTTGTTGCTTTTCACCCTGGCAAAGCTTCGAAACCGCTTCACAATGTGGATTGTAGGAGGTTTGATATTTGGAACAGGTTTGTTTTTTTTGGCGCAATGGCTGGGTGACAATTTTATCCAATCTGATATCCGTTTTCAGTTAAGAAAAACCAGTTATCAAAATCAGTTTAACGAAATTAATAGCAGCGTTTCCTACATTTTTTATTCGTTGAAATTGGCTTCGTGGAATGTTTTCGCCGGACGCTATCTCTTTTTTCTGCGCGAGTTTCCTGCGTTGCCAATCATCCTATGGTTATTGTGGACAGCCGTGTTGTTTTTATCTGCTGCTGACAATCCCGAATCGGGCAAAATGAAATCGAAATCGTTGCGCTACTGGATACAAATTCCGTTCATGGGTTTCATTCCGGTTGTTTTGGGCTATGTTACCGGGGCTGCTTGGTGGCTTGCATTGTGGCTTATCTGGCCTCTGATGGGAAAATCAATGGGGCTTAGTTCGTACGCGTTTCAGGGAAATTTTTTCAGATCTTTTCTTTATTCGGTAAAATTACTCTTTCAAAAACTGATACGGTTTTTTGGTGCTATACTGCTCGTGTTGATTTTATATTTTATCGTTATGTTCGGATTGTGGTTTCTGACCACTGTATTGTTGAGCATAAGTAGCAGTTTTCATAGCTCGAATCCTGTGGGCGAAAATGTGATGATGTATTATGTTTGGCTTAACTATGTGGTTTGGCCTGTTTTGCTTTTGGCAGGAATTTACTTTTACCGCCTGAATGGTGTGGTTTTATATGAGAAGCAAACGGGCAGTCATCTGTTAAAGCGAGTGGAAGAAATTGCCTTTAAAAAGGAGGTTTATGGTGTTGAAACGGAGTAAAGCAGGCTGTTTTTTGATCTTGTTTTTCAATGTATTTTGTGCCGCTGCGCTTGATACAACCACCGCAAGTGATGAATCAAAGTCAATCAATTCGGAAACTGCCACAGGCAACACTGAATCAAATGCGAACATTGCTCTTCCCGATGGGAAAAAAATTAACAGGGCAGAATTGAACCGCCAGGCGGAAAAACTGAATTTCGACGAAAAAAAGAAAAAAGAGCAAAACACCGAGGAGAATGGGAGTATACAATTGCCGCGAATGAGTTCAATGAACCCCGGCGAAGGCATGAAAATTTTCGCTTTTGTTATAGCCCTGTCGTTGCTTTTGGCTGTGCTCATTTACTTGATTCTAAAGACCGGTAAGAGGAATGCTGTAACACAGCAGGCAAGCGCTTCGGCGGCCGAATGGGAAGATGCTTGGAATCTGGACACAGGTGAAGTAGATTCTCTTTACTTTAAAGCCGTGCAAGAGGGTGATTATCGCCTGGCAATACGCTTGGCTTACCTGCGAAACCTGCGTCGCTTAATCGATCGCAAGCTGGTGAATCCTTCTCCTGAAAAAACCAACAGGCAATATGCCAAAGAGTTGCAAAGCAGTGGCCTCAGCAACTTGTTTACACAAACCACCCGCGTGTATGAAACGGTGTGGTATGGAGAAGCCAATCCGGACAAGCAAAATTTTGAACGGGTAATTACCGGGTTTTTGGACATGTTTGAAAGGGCAGGCAAGGCATGAAGAAGAATCTGTATCTGTTGGTATTGTTTGCTGTTTTACTCATTGCCGGATTGTATTTTGGAACAACGGGATCTTCAAAATACAACTGGAATCGAACCTACCGCACCGATGCTACGGACCCCTACGACCTATCGTTATTTTACAATACGGTAAAAGAAAACTGGGGCATTAAATTCAATGAAATTCCCTTCAAATCAGGATTGGAGGAAGAGAAAAACCTCTTGCAGCCTGCCTTTGGCGATATTTATATGTTCGTGGGTAACAGGTTTAATTTAAGTAACCGCGAATCGAGATTACTATACAACCACATTGCCGACGGCGGTACCGCATTCATCAGTGCTACTGCCTTTCCAACCTCATTTTTAACCAGGTTTAAAAGCTTAGAGAATTTGATGATAGGCTCTGTTTATGAGGAAGCATACACCACCACTTTTGCAAAAAAGCTCATTAAACCCGATGCCTATTCATTCACCCATTACTATAAAAACGAACCTCAGCGAAACGATTGGTATTATTTTTCTAAAGGCATGGTTGAATGGGTTGATACAGGTACTTGGGAGGAAAGCGGTGAATATGTTCATCCCCGAGAAGAATCTACCGAGGTGATGGAAATCATTTCTTCATCGGGCGAGGATAAACCCGATTTTTTGGTATTGCGGGTGGGTTCGGGACGATTGTTCCTTCATTCCAACCCGGTTGTGTTCAGCAACTATTATTTAAAACAAAAAAAGGGCAGGGATTACACCGAAAACATACTTAAATTTTTGCCGGATAAGCGGATCATCTGGGATTTGAGTGCCGTTCTGTATCGAGAAGACGCAAACATCAGGCAGAGTGATAGAAATATGCTTTCATTTGTTCGAAGTCAGCCCGGTTTGTGGATTGCCTGGATACTGCTGTTGGTTTCTGTTGCTTTATTTTTAATTTTTGCCGGTCGCAGACTTCAGCGCAGCATTCCTGTTATTAAGCCTCCCGTAAATCATACCATGGCATTTGTGCAGGCAGTAGGGCGATTTTATTATGGAGAAAAACAGAATGTGGTTGTCTTTAGAAGGGAATGGAATCAGTTTCTCATTTTCATTCGCCAACATTTTCGTGTTGCGGCAATCAACTCTGACAGCGAATTGTCGGCACTTTCAGAAAGAAGCGGGGTGAATGAAAGCATCATTCGTGAGATCGTGATGAAACATGAAAAATACAGCATTTTTACCGAATTGAAAAGTTCCGAACTGCTGGATATGAACAAATCAATTAGTCAATTTTACACGGAGTATAAAAAATATGGAAGAAAATAAAGAACCGGAAATGGGGCTGCACAGTCCGCATGAGCTCAATCTTGAACCCTTTTACATGGCTGCTTCACGCATCAGGGAAGAAATGGGTAAGGTGCTGATTGGTCAGCATGAAATGGTTGATTTAATGCTCGCAGCTTTGTTTTGCAATGGGCATGTGCTGATTGAAGGTGTTCCCGGAGTGGCCAAAACCACAGCAGCGAAACTGCTGGCCAAAACCCTGGATCTGGAATTCAGCCGCATTCAGTTCACCCCCGATTTAATGCCCGCTGATGTAACAGGAACCAGCATTTTTAACCAAAAAACCAACGAGTTTCAATTCAAAAGGGGGCCTGTTTTTGGCAATATCGTGCTGATTGATGAAATCAACCGTTCTCCGGCCAAAACTCAGGCCGCCTTGTTCGAGGTAATGGAAGAGCATCAGGTAACCATTGACGGAACCACCCACAGCGTTCCGCAGCCGTTCATGGTGCTGGCTACCCAAAATCCAATTGAGCAGGAAGGAACTTACAAATTGCCGGAAGCCCAGCAGGACAGGTTTATGATGAAAATCAATGTGCATTACCCCAATCTGGAGGAGGAATTTGAGATTCTGAGGCGTTTTAGCGGTATCACCAAAACAGTAAGTCTGGACGATGTGAGCCCCGTTCTGAGTGCTGCACAGGTGGCTGAAATCAGACATTTAATCGATCGGGTTTTTATTAAAGACGAATTGCTGAAATACATAGCAGGTGTCATTCAGGCCACACGAAATCACCGCGACTTGTACCTGGGGGCTTCACCCCGTGCAGGGTTGGCCATCATGCGCACATCGCGGGTTATTGCGGCAATGAACGGCAGAAGTTTTGTTACCCCCGATGATATCAGGCAGGTAACTTATCCCGTTCTCAATCACCGCCTCATTCTGGCACCGGAAAGCGAAATGGAAGGCATTGAGCTGAAAACTGTGGTGGATGAAATATTAAAATCCGTAGAAGTTCCCCGTTGATTCGCAAAATAACATCCCGGTTTGACCTTTTTTTACAACCCAGACTGTGGTGGTTGCTGGGTGTGGTGTGGGCGCTGTTCGTACTTTCTTATCCATTTTCCATAGTATTGCCGGTAGCTTGGGTTGCCCTCACAACACTTGTGTTTTTTGCTTTAGCCGATTTGCTGATTTTGTTTTTGCCCAACAATCCGGTAAGTATTGCCCGTTCAACAGGCGAAAAATGGAGCCTGGGCGACAAAAACAAGGTAACCCTCAAATTGGTGAACAATACAGTTTTGCCCTGGCGCTGTCAAATTATTGACGAATTGCCGGTTGAACTGCAGGAAAGAAAATTTTACCTGTATTTGTTTCTAAAACCACTTCAGCAAGAGGAATGCAGTTATGTGGTCCTTCCCAACAAACGGGGCTTGTATGAATTTGGAGTGATGAGGGTAATACTGAGAACCCCACTGGGGATTTTGGGACGACGAGTTAGCGCAGAGGCCGACACCAAAGTGGCGGTGTATCCGAGCATCGTGCAAATGAAAAAATACGGGTTACACACCGTCAGCAAACTGGCCCGCTTTTATGGGGTGAAACGATTGAGAAGAATTGGAATGAGTTATGAATTCGAACAAATTAAAGAATATGTGATTGGAGACGATATCCGTCACATTAACTGGAAAGCTACAGGCAAATTTGGCGGCGGACTGAAAACCAACCATTTTACCGAAGAAAAGGCCCAGCCGGTTTATGTTGTGCTGGATAAAAGCCGCCCTATGAACCTGGCCTTCGATGGCATGACCCTGCTCGATTATGCGGTGAACGCAGGCCTGGTTATTGCCAACACCGCTTTGTACAAAGGCGACAGGGCCGGCCTCATTTCCTTCTCCGATCGCCTGGGCTCAGCCATCAGGGCTGAAAACAGTCCGGGGCAAATGAAACGCATTATCGATGCCTTGTATGCCGAAAAATACCGCACTACAGAAGCAGATTACGAGTTTTTGTTCAATGCCGTGAAACGCATCAGCAGCGGAAGAAGTTTGTTGTTTCTGTTCACCAATTTTGAAAGCATTACTGCCATGCAAAGGGTTTTACCTGTGTTGCGAAAAATGAACAAATTGCACCTTTTGGTGGTGGTGTTTTTTACCAATGCCGAAATTGAAAATTATGCTTACGAACCCTCTCAAAATTTGGAAGAAGTGTATAGCAGAATGGTGGCAAGGCAAATGGTGGCCGACAAGCGGCAAATGTCTATTGAGCTGGCCAATCATGGCATACAATCGGTGGTTTGTCAACCTTCAGAGTTGAGTATTTCTGTTCTGAACCGCTATCTTGAGCTAAAGGCGAAGGGAATGATCTGATTAATTTTGAATACGACATCAGCCCTAACAGGCGCGGTTTATTGGTTTTTTAATTAAACTTGCAGTGCCTTGAAAAAATTCGCCATTGCCCTGCTATTCGGTATTCCCGCTTTTGTTGTGTCGCAGAAACCCGAGGAAAAGGGTCAGTTCAGCGGCAACTTGTTGTTGAATTATCAAAAGTATCTTCGCGATGACCGCATCGGTGCCAACACCAAGGTTTACTTGGAAAACAGCGCCAGCGTTGATGCGTGGCTGTTCATGAATTATCGCATTAAAGGCTACAGTCTTACCATGCGTTTCGATGCCTTCAACAATTCCCCCTTGCTAAACCCCCAGGGGTCGTTTACGCAGCATGGAATTGGGTATTGGCAGGCAAGCAAACAAATCGATGACCTCAACATTACCGTGGGTTCATTTTACGATCAGTTTGGCTCAGGTATTCTTTTTCGTGCATACGAGCAAAGGCAAATTGGAATCGACTATGCCATACAGGGGGTTCGCCTTCAGTACGATTTTGGCAAAAACTGGCGCCTGAAAGGATTTGGCGGAAACCAAAAAGGTGCCCTCGACAACAGATTTGGTTATGCCAATCAGGTTATTTCCGGCTTAAACCTGGAAGGTTCATTTGACTTGGGTAAAGATGCCAGATTTGGCTCTATTGAGGTAGGCGGCAGTGCTATCAATCGTACATTGGACCGCAGCACCGTTGATGCGCTGGTATCTGAAATCAACACCTACGACATTTCGAAACGCTTTTTACCCAAGTACAATGTGTATGGGTTCAATGCCTATTACACTTATCACCTCGGAAATCTTACCTGGAACACCGAGTTGAATTACAAAACGCCTGAAGCCATGCGCAACCTTCAAAACCGGCTATTTTTAAGTGATGGAAAGGTGTTGTACACCTCATTAAGCTGGGGTAAATCGGGTATTCGTTTGGGAAAACAAAAAGCCAGTATCGGGGTGAATGTGCAGGCCAGGCATGTTGACAAATTCGCATTTCGGTCCAGCCCCAACGACATTTTGCTGCAGGGACTGGTTTCGTATCTGCCTTCACTCACCAGACAAAACACCTACCGACTGCTGGCCCGTTACAACGCCCCCGCCCAGGATTTGGGAGAGCAAGGCATTCAGGGTGAAATTGATTTCAAACCGCGCAAGGGAACCCAGATATTGCTGAATGGAAGTTTCGTAAGGTCTCTGAATCACAATGGCATCAACAACGAGAAAATTTTGCTCTTCAGGGAGTTGTACGGTGAAGTTATTCAGGCAATAGGCAAAAAAACCAAGTTAAAGCTGGGTTTGCAAAGCATTATTTACAATCAGGCGCGGTATGAATTTGAGCCGGAGTATGCCACCGTTCACACCTTTACCCCGTTCGGCGAAGTAACCCTGAAACTGCCCAAACACCGCAGTTTGCGCATTGAGGCGCAGTATCTCAAAACTGCTCAGGATCAGGGTTCGTTTGCCAATCTGGTGGCTGAACTTTATCTCAGTCCGGTGTGGTATGTGGGTGCCGGCGATATGGTGAACATTGAACCCCATCGCTACAAAAACATGGTGATTGTAAACGAAGTGCTGCACTATCCCTCGGTTTACATGGGTTATACCAAAGGAAACAGCGTGTACACTTTCGGTTATTTGAAACAGCAGCAGGGGGTGAATTGTTCCGGTGGTATTTGCCGTCTGGAACCGGCTTTCAGCGGTGTTCGCTTTACAGTGAGTACGAATTTTTAATTGAGTTTTACAAATCCCAAACCCTTGTGCGGCTTTCCTGCTGATACTTCTTCATGTTCAGCCAGAATGCGGCAATGAGGTAAAAAATGACGGGTGAACCCATGGTGAGGCAGGATGTGTAAATAAAATACAAACGAATTCTGCCCGTGCTGATGCCCAGCTTCTCTCCAATGGCTGTGCAAACCCCGAAAGCACTGCGTTCTATGCTGTATTTAAACCACGACATTTGTACGAAGTTAATGAATTTGCCATACCTAACCCAAGTTTCTTTTGGTTTTTCAGTTTGAAATAAAAACTTAAGTATTCAAATAATAACCACTTAATAGGTTTTTGGTTTGTTCTGTTAGCATTCCGTTTTCGTACACAATTAACTCTTGTTCCATGGTTTTGTGCTGAAAGGTGCCTGCCATTAAAACCGTCAGATGCACCGGTTTGGCGGCACTGGGGCGAATGGAACAGAGGTAGTTTGTAT
>CANHCW010000070.1 GCA_947459165.1 Flavobacteriales bacterium | reverse complement strand
GGGTTGGTGACTTTGCTGCGAGCCATGCAAAGTGGCGGCATAGACAAACTGGTTTTTAGCAGCAGTTGCACGGTTTACGGTGAGCCCGATGCGGTGCCTGTAACCGAAGAAACGCCCTTGAAACCGGCCATTTCGCCGTATGGTGCCACCAAACAGATGGGCGAAGTGATTTTGAGGGATTTGCACAGCGTAAAAACCCAGTGTTTGCGTTATTTTAACCCAATCGGGGCGCACCCCACAGGTTTGATTGGCGAGTTGCCTTTGGGCGTTCCGAGCAATTTGGTGCCGTATTTAACGCAATCGGTGGCCGGATTTAGGCCTCCGCTAACCATACACGGAAACGATTATCCGACGCCCGATGGCACCTGCATTCGGGATTACATACATGTTTGCGACCTAGCGGAAGCGCATGTGGCGGCGTTGAAACGCCTGCTCGACGGCAGCAATGAAAATTACTTTGAGGTGTACAACCTGGGAACCGGCACCGGAAGCAGTGTGCTGGATGTGGTAACGACTTTTAAAGAGGCGACGGGCATTGAGCCACAGGTTCAGTTTGGGCCGCGCAGACCCGGCGATGTGGTAAAAGTGTGGGCGGATGTGGATTTGGCCACGCGCAAGTTGGGCTGGAAAACCAAGCGGGATTTAAAGCAGATGCTGGCGGATGCATGGAATTGGCAGAAGAAGATTGGTGGAGAGGGGCGCACGGTTTAAACCGTGCGCGGAGTTGGCTGGAAACCGTTTAAACGGTTTCTCGGCATGCCAGGTTCAAATCATTCCGAATAATCGGTCAATGATGCGCATGGGTAAGAACATTTTACCGCTGTCCGGCAATTTTTGAAAATCATATTTACTATAAAATTTCTCGGCCTGTTCATTTATTGGATCAACAACAACGGCCATGGCCCCGATGCTTTTAAGCGACAGTTGCTGACTTCGGAATAGGGCGTCCATGAGTAAAAATTCACCCAGCCTTGTTCCTTTGGCGCTGATATCTCTGGCCAATCTTCCCATCAGAATTACCGGTGCATTGTAGCTGCGGGGAACTTGTTTCATGTATTGTTCGGGAATCATTTCTCTTCCCAGACTTTCGCTGCTGAGGGTGTAAAATCCGAGAACATGGAGGTTGTCATCAATAGCCACAAAGCAGGTTGCAAGTCGTTTGCGCATGTCCTGCCCGGCTTGTTTTTGAATGTATTCATTCAAAGAAGGTTCCTCGCAATTAAAATTTTTGCGATTGTGGCTTTTTTCGAGCAGAACAATTTTCACCGGTCTCACTTTTTCTTTTTATATAGCTTCGCTGCTTCAATGAGATTGTCGCCAGGTTCAGACCGACCGAACACAGCATCAAAAAACAGTTGCCGATCTCTTTCACTTGCCAGTACAGTCTGGTTTTTGGCCAAAATGGCTTCCGATTCTTTTTTTAAAATGCGAAGTATGAAACTGCTGAAAGTTTTGTCACCGCTGATTAATTGGGCTCTTTTAAAAAACTCTTTGTCCTTGCTCGAGATGCGCAATTCAACCCGTTCTTCTTTGATTAAATCTGTTTCCATGATTATTCAGTACATACAAATGTACGGCAATTTATCGTACAATACAACATGAACGGGTGAGTGTTCATTTTAAACCGTTTAAACGGTTTCGATCTCCAGTCCTCAAAATACTTTTTCCAACCCCTTTACATAACTTTGTCGTTACTCCCGTATGCAGTACCCGTATCAAATTCCCGATTTTGATTCCTACAAAATAGCTTACAAACGCAGTGTTGAAGATCCGGAAGGGTTTTGGGCCGACATTGCCTCGCATTTTTTTTGGCGTAAAACCTGGGACAAGGTGCTGGACTGGGATTTTGAAACCGCAAACACGCGCTGGTTCGACGGAGGCCGGCTGAACATTACTGAAAACTGCATTGATCGCCACCTGACCGAACACGCCGATCAAACCGCCATTTTGTGGGAGCCCAACAATCCGGCTGAAGCCACCCAAAGAATCAGCTATAGCGACCTGCACAAACGGGTGATGTTGTTCGCCAATGTGCTGAAAGAGAAAGGCATTAAAAAGGGCGGCCGGGTTTGCATTTACATGGGCATGGTTCCCGAACTGGCGGTCGCCGCCCTCGCTTGCGCCCGCATTGGCGCTGTTCACTCGGTTATTTTCGGCGGTTTTAGCGCACAAAGCATTGCCGACCGCATTAACGATGCCGGAGCCTGCGCAGTAATTACCTGCGACGGTGCTTTTCGAGGCAACAAACACATTCCGCTAAAACCGGTGATTGACGAAGCCCTGAAATCGTGCAGCACCGTGCATTCTGTTATCGTTTACCACCGCACCGGAGAAGCTATTGAGATGCAAGAAAAAAGAGATTGCTGGTGGCACGAAGAGGAACAAATTCAGATAAATGCCGGCAACCTGCATTGCGAGGCAGAAGAAATGGAATCTGAAGATCCGTTGTTCATCCTATACACATCCGGTTCAACAGGAAAACCCAAGGGCGTGGTTCACAGCACAGCCGGTTACATGGTGTGGGCGAATTACACCTTTGTGAATGTGTTTCAGTACAAAGCCGGGCAAGTCCATTTTTGCACGGCTGACATTGGCTGGATTACCGGACATTCCTACATTTTATATGGCCCTTTGAGTGCGGGCGCCACCACCCTGATGTTTGAAGGGATTCCAACCTGGCCTGATGCCGGTCGTTTCTGGCAGGTAGCCGAAAAACACAGAGCAGATATTTTGTACACCGCGCCTACGGCCATTAGAAGTTTGATGGGATTTGGCGACGACATTCCCGCCCAAAGCAATTTATCGTCCCTGAAAGTGCTGGGATCCGTAGGGGAACCCATCAACAGCGAGGCCTGGCATTGGTTTTATGAGAAAGTGGGGCAGAAAAGAGCCCCGTTGGTTGATACCTGGTGGCAAACTGAAACCGGCGGCATCATGATCAGTAATTTGGCCGGGGTAACGCCTTCCAAACCCACCTTTGCCACATACCCGCTGCCCGGCGTGCAGCCCGTGCTGGTGGATGAAAGTGGAAAGACCATTGAAGGAAATGCCGTTTCTGGCAATTTGTGCATTCGTTTTCCGTGGCCGGGAATCATTCGCACCACTTATGGTGATCATGAACGGTGCAGGCAAACCTATTTTTCGGCCTATCCGAACCTGTATTTTACCGGCGATGGGTGTTTGCGCGACGAAGAAGGAATGTACCGCATTACCGGGCGCGTTGACGATGTGCTCAATGTTTCAGGACATCGCATTGGAACCGCTGAGGTTGAAAATGCCATCAACATGCATCCCGGGGTGGTGGAAAGCGCTGTGGTCGGCTATAAGCACGACATAAAAGGGCAGGGAATTTATGCCTTTGTGGTTTGTGCAGGTGCCAACGCTGCTGAAGATGCGGCGGTAGTCGGGATTAAACACACGGTCGACAAAGCAATTGGTCCTATTGCCCGCCCAGATAAAATTCAGATCGTTAGTGGCTTACCCAAAACCCGCAGTGGCAAGATTATGCGCCGAATTTTAAGAAAAATTGCAGAAGGGGATGTAAGCAACCTGGGCGATACCACCACGCTGCTCGACCCGGCAGTGGTAGAAGAAATCAAGGCAGGTCGGATTTAGGCGTTGCGTTTTTCTGCGCTTCCTCCATCTGCCGTCCGTAGGTTTTGCCGTAATCTCCTTTTACCTCTTGCTGTTGGTGTACAAAAAGGAGAAAAAGTAAGGTAAACAAGGCTTGCAAACCAATCAACATTCTGGCCTGTTTCACTCCCCATTTCAGCAAAATATTCAGCAACGCCATGCACAAAAAGGGATAAGCTCCAATGAGGTAATGCGAACGAATGGGAATGCCGCTGAAAGTCATCAGCAGGCCGGGAATAATTACAAAGGCAATCAGCAAAAAGTGCAGCGGATTGGTAGCCTGAACTTTGAAAGTGTTGTTTTTGAGATAGCGGTAAGCGGCAAATAAAATCAACAGGGTTATAACCGTTGCCACAATTGGAACAACAAAGGCATTAAATGGAAAACGGGCGAAGTTTTGAATGTCATTTTCAGCTGAATAATAGGCGTTGAATCCGGGTACATCTGTTAAACATCGCAGCCAGAATTCAAACTTGACAATATTGAAAAAGTGCGAAATGCCACCTCCTTGCTGTAAAGCAGTCTCAATCCAGGTCATAGCAGGAATGAGTCCAACAGCAGCGCCAGAAACGATGAGAAGTGACCTTTTGAACGAAACCCTTTTGAACAGCAACATGGCGGTGAATAATCCTGCCCCATAGTAAAACCCGCTGAGGTGCAGTTGTCCGGCAAAAGCCATACTCAAGCCCATGAGTGGCAGGCAATACCATTTGTGGCGATATTCATAGCACAGCCACATCAGCGCGATTAAAACCGGCATCAGATCCTGCGCCCAAATTTTACGGGCAAACAGAACAGGCATCAGCGATACGGCGAAAGAAGCCAGTCCATAAAACAAAATCCTCCTATTCTCTTCGGCGTAGCGACCGGCACAAAACACCATCAGTGCAAGCGCCAGAATATTGAGAAGCTGCACGCACCAAGCCATGAAAAGGGGTGAAGGATGAAGCGAATAAAACAGTGCAAAAGGCCAAATACTGAACCCTGCATTGGGCAAACCGCCCCCGCTGGGCATTCCCACGGCTGGAAGTCCGTTTTGCACAGCCTCGCCTGCAAGCCGGAACATTTCCTGTTCATCGAATTTCCACTCCATGTCTTCGGGCCATATAAGTCGCATCAGCAGGGCAGCGCCAGCCACAAGGAGAAAAAACAGGTTGTCGGGTAGTTTAACGGTTTTCAGGGATTCAAAATTGCCTGCGATATTAAGCAAAGGAGGTGGTATGGCGGTAAAAGAGTAGGAAGTATGCGGTTATTTAATTTGCCTCTGCTCATCACACCAATCAATAACCAACATAAACACGATATGGCAAATTAGGATTTTAAATACAAAACGATAAAGGCTATTTCATAGCCAAAAGAATAAGGAAATAAGTCCATTTTATTCAGCCCTCCAATGTACTCCTGATTCTTATATCTGATTGCCCAAGTGGGATAACTGTTAATATGAGAGACACGGGACGGTAAAATTATAATGCGAGATTCCATTTGATTTCTTTCCAGTATCCCTTCGGCTCGAATACTATCACCTTTGGATGTGGCGATACAGCACAAATGAAGCTTCTTATCCTTAACCAGTGTTTTTAAATCGCTGAAATATTTAATACAGGAGCCACAAGAAGTTCCCCACCAATATGTATTTTTATTCTGATCGAAGTAAATATTATTATTTGCTATTAATACTGTATTTTGAAGAAATACCGGCAGCGAAACACTGTAAATTGAAGATGTGAAATAAGAGATAATAAAAGCTGTTATTGATACCAGAAATTTATTTTCACTCATTATAAAAATAATATAAGACAGGATAGGCGTAAAACTGATAGGAAATGAAATTAAATTGAACATCTCCGGTTGAAAAAGGATATCAAATAAACTCAAAATAAAATACGATATAAAGAAAGGTATAACCAAAATATGTATATTCATATTATACCTTAATAATTTTAATATTAATGAAGCAATAAAGTAAGAGCAAATACCAACGGCAAATTGGAATGGCCACCCCAGCAATGTCGATGCAGCAAATAAAGTAAAGGCGAGGGCGGTGATTAATAGTGAGAAAATATAGCTCATAATTTAAATTTATTTTCTAGTAGTTTTTACAGCCATATCCCAATTAATCAACAACAAATGATTGTTTTTTAATTGATCAAAATATTGAATTTTAAATTCTTTAAATAAATTCCTGTAATGCCGGCGCATCGTTGCAGACCAGATAAATATGATGGTTGATTTTTTCTCGGTTTTGTTTGGAATAGGAATCATAAAATGTATGTAGCGCATGAAGAAATCCAGTGTGAGTGAGTCGTTGAATTTTTGTGATGAAGGCAGATCACTAAATGCTTCAGACCATGATATTTTGGGCGGGAAACCTTTGAACTCTCCATGGCAATTGGCCAGATGTAATTTTAGCTTGTTTGTTTGTGAATCAAAGATAAGTAGTTGGATGGGTTGAAAGAATCGTTCATTCACATCCAGAGAATCGGAAATATGCAGTGTTTTTTTAATATGCTTGAAATAATCAGTCTTCAGATAACCCACGCTGCAATTTTCGTTGGGCATGACCTTTCGGCACTCGCGCAACACTTTTTTATCTGTCATGCGATTACCTGCATTTTTATGAAAACCCAAATAAAGGTCCAGAATAGCCTGCGATTGAAGCCTTACCGGATATAACGCCATGAATAATACAAACGCCACTAAGCCTGCTGCTTTTACCAAGAAGAAGCGTGCTTTATTGTCTTTGTTATCTAACAAGAAACTCGGCATATGCGGAGATAACTAAGCCCAGTATGGCAAATGCTAATCCTACAATGTATTCATATTTCTTGGGTTCATCTTTCTGCATTGTATATAGTTGATGACCAAAGTATGCAATGCCAACCAAAGCGCTGACCCAATACAACCTTAAGAACCAAGCCCATATCATAATCTGAGGGGCTGTACCGTTAATTACTTTTGTTTTGTTCATTGTTTGTCTGTGGTTTATTATTTAAATTGGAAAATGATTTTTTATAATTGACAGGACAAAATATTATTTATTTTTTACATATATAAATTTAATCATTTCGCTATTCTATTTTTGTCAGATAGGTATCTGAATAATAGGTTTTATCATAGTTGTCGTTTACCCAAAATTTTGTTCCCATTCTCAGTTTTGTTCCCTCATGCATTTTAATATACCGAGACCCCATGATGTAGTTTTGAAATGTTATTGATGGCAAACATGTCTGGCAATATGTGAACCCAAGCCTTTGTGCGTTTTTGTCATCATAACCTTGCACATCATAACTAAAAGTTGAATCCAAAAATTTACCGGTGCAGGTTACATTTTTTTCAACCTGATCTTTGGTGAAAAGGATCTCCAAATAGTCGCCTGGTTTTGCATAAATTGTGTATTGCGTGTCTAGTACCAACACGGTATCTCCTACCTCCCGGATAGATAGGTGGAGATTTTGTATACTGTCTATGCGCCACTTGCCCACAAATTGATTTCTGAATTTGGTGTCACGCCAATTTGGAGACCATTTGTAGCAGGTGGTAATGAAAAATGAAAAAAACAAAATAATTAATTTATTTAACATAGTTTATCAATTCTATCTCTATTCTATTTTTGTCAAATAGGTATCTGAATAATAGGTTCTATCATAGTTGTCATTTAACCAAAATTTTGTTCCCATTTTTAGCTTTACTCCTTCGTGCATTTTAATAAATCGTGTCCCCATGATGTATTTTTGAAATGTTATTGAGGGCGAACAAGTCAAACAATATGTGAACCCCAGACTTGGTAGGATTTTGCCATCAAACCCTTGAACATCATAGCTAAAAGTTGAATCCATAAATTTACCGGTGCAGGTTACATTTTTTTCAACCTGATCTTTGGTGAAAAGAATCTCCAAATAGTCGTCTGGTTTTGCATAAATTGTGTATTGCGTGTCTAGTACCAACACGGTATCTCCCACCTCACGGATAGAAGGTAGAAAGTATTGTATACTGTCTATGCGCCACTTGCCAACAAATTTATTTCTGAACTTGGTGTCTCTCCAGTTGGGAGACCATTTGTAGCAGGTAGTAACTGCCATTGACAATAAAACCAATTTAACAATTCTCTTCATTATTATCTATTCCTGTTTCTCTTAAATGCTCAAAGCCGATATGATTAAAATTGTCTGTGCTGTCCATCTCGCCAATTCATGATGGCTCAATAGTTGTAAATCCTTATACCCGTAAACAATTTTAGCAATGGAAGTACACGATGAAATATTCATCAGCATGCATAAACCGCACAATCTCAAAAACCATATTTTCTTTTGTTTTGGCATTTTTTATTTCATTCGATTAATCGTTCTTTTATGATGTTACATTTATCAAAACACCAATCCATACCCCACATACACGGGCAATCCGGAAATTTCGCTGCCCTTTAAATCCGAAACGACCGTGGGAAGCGTAAATGAAAAAATATTGGGGCCTGCTCTGAGGCGAATTTGAACGCTGTTATAGTAAAAAGTTTTTTCATCCAGCTTAAATGCTTTTTGAACAAAAGGCTGATTGCCGGCGCACAGTGCATTTCGAATGGTGTACTTCAACGACAAATTGCCCAGATCTCCGCTAATCCGACCGGTAACATTGAGTCCGAAGTCGTAACTCACTATGGATGATTCGAATGTTTGGCTGTTGCTTACCACCGTGCTGATTCTGGGGTGGGCACTGATGCCCACAAAATCCTTCTTGTTTTTGCCCCTCGTAAGCCAAAAAACACAGGGCCATTCTGCTTCCAGCGTAAGGTTTCCGGCACCATTCGCAAGACTATGCAAGGCCAGCAGAGTATCGTTTTTGCCGGTAATGAAGCCGGTTACCAACGCAACCCTCGTATTGCCAATATAATCATTGATAAGGGCATTGTTCAGCGAAAAGGTTTGCAGTGCAGCCGGCGCAGCCGCGTTCAAAGTGCGGGTTCGAAGGGAGTCTTGCTGGTATTCAAAAAAGTAGTGCCTGGGGGGTTGGGCGGAAATTGAGTGTGGTGCAAAACCCAAGATTTCCAAGGCAAGTAAGAAGGTATACTCCCTGTTTTTCACTCTTTTTTCCAAAACTTATTTTAGTGATTGAATAACAGCCCTGATCTGATTGCCAATATCTCTATCCATTCCGTCATAACGATAAACAACTTTGCCTGAATTATCCAACAAAATGGTTGTTGGGTAAAATTGGGGTTTAAAGTATCCTTCAATGCTGTGATCATAGTCGCAAATATTTCGGAATGGTAGGCCGTAATTAGTGAGATAAGTATTTGCCTCCTCATCGTTATCATGAACATTGATCAGCACTACTTCTACATTTTTCAATTGCTTTAAAGCGGTATCCAGTATTTTTAAATTTACCTTACATGGATGACAGGTAAGGTGCCAAAAATCTATCAAATAGTAATCAAACTTGCCATTTATTATTTTAGACAAAACAGAGTCCTTTAAAATGACTCTATCGTTCCAGTGCTTTTGTTTAAGCTCCCATTTTTTCTTAGCAAGCACTATGCTATCGTTTTTGTTGTTTACCGGAAAATAGGGGTGGTCTGGGCTCTTGGATATATATTCAGTGGTTGGATTTTTAAAATAATTATAGTGAAATATTACTGAATCATAAGATCCATTTGTTTGTACATGAACTATTTTCTCTATCAAATCAATATCAGTGTTCACATATAAATATATTTTGTTTTTACCCAACATAGAGCTGTATACATCAAACTCATTTGTTTGTTTTATCCTTTTGTAAAAATTTGTTATAAAACTTTTATCCCAGGGAAAATACCAAATATCCCAAATGTAAGGAGGGGCCATATAAGTTTCAAATTTATAATGATTGACTACCTGATACAGATTATTGGAATCTGCTAAATATATTTTCTTTTCCCTTGAGTTAAAGAAACTAAGGTCTAAAAGACTGCTATCTAGCGTTTGAATATCATAGGCATACCAAACTTCGCCTTTGTCTTTTCTGCATAAGGTCATAGCGTATGAATTATGACCCATAATTTGCTTTTCAGGAGCTTTTGAGAACCGTGTTCTAATAAAACTGGCTGTATCGCAAGTTTTATATTTTTTTAGTATTTTCTCAATCCTAGAATTTTGGGCCGAAATAAAGTTGCACCCAAATACAATCATTGCGATACAAGCCAGTTTAATTTTCATGGTAATAGTTCTAAAATAAACCTGCTAACGCAGTTAAAATACCTGCAATTGCAGTTAATATACCAACAGGGTTACCGCCACCATCAGGCCTTATTACATCGCAACTGTACAGAGCATTAGGATCGGTAGGAGTGCATGGACTGCAGTTAATAATTTGTCCCTTTTCATCTCTTTGTGCTTGACAGCCTACACAACTTATTGCTCTGCAGTAAGCTCTACCACCATTAACGATGGGATCTCCGTCAGCAGGCATGTAACCATTTGTGACAGGATCATACTTTAGCATAAATTGAAAGGTAATGGCTTTTACTGGCGCACTTGAGTCTTCACCTTGTTCCCTATACCCAACCTTCATTATTAAAGAAGGCATATAACCTGCTACTGCAACCTGATCATTTAACTCTGCACTGATTAGATGGACATCTTTAAACTCAGCAAATGATTTTAGCACGATAGTTTCAATTTTTTGTGTTTCTATGTCCATTACTGAGTTGAGCCCGTCGCGATGTCCAAAACTGGTTGCATTTTGTGCAATTGCAAAATTTTGTGCAATGATTACTCCCAAGGCAATTATTATCTTTTTCATTTTTCATTTTATTAATTTCCATACCCACAACCTCTCGCGTGCAGGTTTACTCGTTCAACAGCACCAAGCCCTGCTGAAACGGCATTAAAAACAATGTCCGGCCGGACAATTTGCAGTTGCGCATTTTTTCGTTAACCGGTTTTCGATACAAGGGGCGGCTCTTCTTATTTTGGCTCCCCAGGTCTGACAGGCAGAGACCCGTTAATTCAAATTTAACTCAACTGCAATTTGGTATTGCCACCCTCCGGAAATGCTGTAAACCACCCCCTTCAGACCACAATACCCAATCCGGTTTT
>CANHCW010000069.1 GCA_947459165.1 Flavobacteriales bacterium | reverse complement strand
GCATAGATAACTACCGCAAATTAAACGGGAATAAGTATATTAATACCTGATGAGGGCAAAAGGTAAATATCAGTGTACAGAAAACTTGATTGTCGGATCCAATGCTCCCATTACAGGCTCTGCAGGTGGATTTTCGCAAGGGTGCAATTCTTTGGTCAGCCAAAGCACATCAAGCCAAGCCCCTTGTTTCCAGCCGGCATTGTGGTGGGTTACCAGTGGTTCGAAGCCACAGCGGATGTGTAATTTTTCACTTTCCGGATTCGGCAACCCCACAATGGCATAAGCCCGTGTAAATTTTCGCTGTTCGAGTTCGTTGAGTAAAATGGTGTACAGTTGAGTTCCTAACCCTTTTCCTCTGCCCGATTCATGCAAGTAAATACTGGTTTCAACATGCCAGCGGTAAGCTGCCCTTTCGCGGTATTTGCCGGCATAAGCATATCCCAGAATTTGGCCATTTTCTTCGGCAACCAAAAAAGGGAAGGAGGCGGCAATGCCAGAAAGACGCTGCTCAAATTCGGGCAAAGAGGGGACTTCTGTTTCGAAAGTAACAGGTCCTTCTAGGATAAATGGTTTGTAAATATCCAGAATGGACTCTGAGTCTTCGGTATTGAATGCCCTGACTATAAGCAAGTGCTGCAAAGTTCTGCAATTCAAATCAAAAGTGCACAGCCAAGTGTCATTTGTTATTTGCGTTTGCTTTGGCTACTTTCGAATAAATTTTGAAATGAAAAACGCCATTTTCGGAATGTTGTCGTGCATGTCGGCCGGTCTGTTTGCACAAATTACCATCACACAAACTTCCATGCCCAATTCAGGCGATACCCTTCGCTATTCCACTGCATCGGCCACCGGAATTAATCTCAATATTAATAAAAAAGGGGCATCCCAAAACTGGGATTACAGCGCACTCAAGGCCAACGGGCAGGATATTTACAGATACCAAAGTTCAAACAATACGCCCTATATTTTTTATTTCCGCAATCAGATTGGACTGAAAACTGCCGACAGCCTAGGCGCCGGACCGGTGATGCTGAAAAACATCTATTCGTTCTACACCAAAAACAGCACTGTGTTTAAACAAGAGGGAATCGGTTATTCATATCAGGGAATTCCCTTGTCGGCGCAGAATAAAGACGACGATGAGATTTATCAGTTTCCACTTCAGTATGGCGATTCTGATGTGAATACTTACAATTTCAGGTTCGTGATTCCGGGCAATTTGCTGACCTATGTACAGGCAGGTGTAAGAACCAACATTGTTGACGGCTGGGGAAGCATTACCACGCCCTACAAAACTTATGCGAATGTGTTGCGTGTGAAAACCCTGGTGAATGGCACCGATTCAATCATTACGCAACTTGGAAGGTTCCCTGTGCAACGCCGACAGGTGATTTATAAATGGCTCAGCGCAGACGAAAGAATTCCGGTCTTGGAGATTACCGGAACAGAAACCAACGGCAATTTCACCGCCGGACAAATTCGCTACCGCGACAAGTTTCTGGGGCTGAGCAGTCCGTTAAAACCCCGAGCCGGCTTTACCATTAACAAAACCAGCGGCTATGCCATGGTTGATACTTTTGTGCTGACAGACAGAAGCACTCCTTTTGCAACCTCCAGAAACTGGCAGATTACACCGGCAGGCAGTGCTACCTTCGTATCAACAACCAATGCGGGAAGCGCTACTGCCAGATTGATATTCAAGCAAGCCGGATCGTATAATGTTACATTGGTTGCCACCAATGCATTCGGTTCAGACGATACCACAGCACCCGGATTGATTAACATTCAGTATGGTTTGGGCGTTAACGATATAAACACGAAAAAAATGCAGGTGTGGCCCAACCCCGGTAAGGGTTTGTTTCAGTTGAATGTAAACGGAATGGTGACTGTATTTGATGCAACAGGACGCATAGTGGCCGAGGTATTTACAAAGTCAAACCAAAGCATAGATTTGAGCCATTTGCCAGCAGGTATGTATTGTTTGAAAACAGAGGCCGGGCTATTCACCAACTTGCTGATTAACGGGGAGTAATACATACTCCCATTGTTTTCCGAGGGAATTTATAAATTCCTTGATTTTCTGACGATTGCATAATTGGGAATACGGCTGCGAATTGGTATTTTCGCCGTTGACAACATTTTATATTCATCCCAATCGTGAAAATAGCCGTATTAAAAGAAACCCGTTTAAATGAAAACCGGGTGGCCGTGTCTCCGCAGGTTGCTGGAACCTGGGTAAAGCAGGGTTTCGATGTTAGCATTGAAAGTGCCGCCGGCTCAAACAGCTGGTTTTCAGACAATCAATACAGCGAGGCCGGCGCGAAAGTTCAGACCAGAGCTGATGCGCTGAAGGATGCGAATGTGGTGATGAAAATTAACCCTCCGACCCATGATGAAATTGCTGAATTGCCGAATGGCTGTGCGCTGATCAGTTTGATGTATCACCGCAGCAATGCAGAGTTGATACAGGCACTGAATGCCAAAAACATATCGGCGATTTCGCTTGATGCCATTCCCCGAATTTCAAGGGCGCAAAGTATGGATGTATTGAGTTCACAGGCAAATTTGGCAGGTTACATGGCAGTCATTCGTGGTGCCGGCCACCTGGATAAGATTTTTCCTTTGCTTATGACAGCCGCCGGCACCGTCACCCCGGCAAAAGTTCTCATTTTTGGTGTTGGTGTAGCCGGCTTACAAGCTATTGCTACTGCCAAGCGATTGGGTGCTGTGGTTGAGGCGACGGATGTGCGACCGGAAACCAAAGAACAGGTGGAATCGCTTGGGGGTAAATTTATTGAAGTGAAAGGAGCCGAAGTGGGCAGTGAGGGCGGTTATGCGAAAGAAGCCACCGAGGAATACCGCGCAAAACAAAGAGAGGCAGTGAACAAATCGCTGGCACAGGCCGATTTGGTTATTACCACTGCGCTTGTTCCCGGCAGAAAAGCGCCCATTTTGGTAGATGAGGAACAGGTGGGGATGATGAAGCCCGGCTCAGTGCTGATTGACATGGCCGCAGAACAGGGCGGAAACTGCGTGTATACGAAACCTTACGAAGTGGTGAACCAAAACGGAGTGCGCATTGTGGGTGCAGCAAATCTTGCTTCAGAATTGCCCATCAATGCCAGTGAATTGTTTGCGAAAAACCTCGTGGAACTCATGAAACTGATTGCTCCGAAATCGGAGTTGGTTTTGGATCGTACCGATGAGATTGTGGCTGGATGTTTGATTTGTCATGGGGGAGAGATAACCCAGTCTGTGTAATTGTTTATTAGGTTAATTGTTTAATAGTCAATGCTTAAAATTTTATATATGAATCATTATTTAGTTTCAGAATCGGTTGTCAATTATGGGTGGTCCGATTTTCAAAATTTAACCTGCTGGAAATCAGCGCATGAATTAAAAAAGAAATCCGCGGCGTTAATCAAAGGTTTTCCCGAAGCAGAGAGATTTCGTTTGTCAGACCAGATTTTAAGATCTTCAAGGTCGGTAACTGCCAATATTGCGGAGGGTTATGGTCGATATCACTACAAAGATCAAGTTAGATTTTGTATTAATGCCCGTGGCTCACTTGTTGAATTGTATGATCATCTCATTACCGCAAGGGCCGAAAATTACATTACAGATCAACAAATATCATTGTTTCATTCGGATATAAGTGATTCGATTTTGCTGTTAAACGGTTACATAAAATATTTAAATAAGAGATTAGCAGAAACTAAAAATCAACATGACAATAAATAACACAAAAATTGAAAAAAACCTTGCCCCCAACAAACCACCAAACTAATAAACTAATAAACTAATAAACAAATAAACTAATAAACAAATAAACAAATAAACCAATAAACAACAACACAAATAAACAACCACACCAATGAACACAATATTCAACTTCATAGGAGAAAACATCTCCATGATATACCTGGTCATACTCATGATTTTCGTGGGTATTGAACTGATTGGGCATGTTCCCAGCGTACTTCACACTCCGCTGATGAGTGGAGCCAATGCCATTCACGGAGTAGTATTAATTGGCGCCATTTATGTTCTGGGTCACGCCAAATCCGATGATATTTTTAGCTTGGTGGTGGGTTTCATAGGCGTAATTGTGGGAACCCTGAATGTGATAGGCGGCTTTGTGGTGACTGACCGCATGCTGGAAATGTTTAAGAAGAAGCCCGGGAAAGGAGGCAAAGCATGAAACATTTACAGGAAGTATTGTTTTTGCTGGGCTCACTGGGTTTTGTGGTGGGATTGAAAATGATGGGTAAACCCGACAGTGCCAGAAAAGGAAATCTGGTTGCTGCAGTGGGAATGTTGTTTGCCGTTTTGGGAATTATGTTTTTTAAGCGTGGTGAAGAGGGTTTTCATTTGGTGAATAACGCCGGTTTGATTGTCGCTGCCATTGGAATTGGAACGGTGGTGGGCTGGTTGATGGCGAAACGGGTGCAGATGACAGCTATGCCTGAAATGGTTTCGCTGTTTAATGGAATGGGTGGTTTGTGTGCAGCACTCATTTCCATTCTTGAATGGCAGTTTAAGGGCGATAACATTGCGGAAATGCCTGGTGGTGAATACCTGGCTGTGATTACCGGCCTGATCATCGGAACGGTTTCTTTCATAGGAAGCATGGTGGCCTGGGGCAAGCTCAGCGGTAAGCTGGGTGATTTCCGTTTTCCCGGTCAGCAATTCATCAATATAGTTATGCTGCTGGCAATTGTCGCTGCGGCATGGATGAATTTTGGTGCTGCTGCTGAGGGCAATATGCTATATTTCTATTTGGTGATTGTGCTTGCAGCCATTTATGGTTTGTTGTTTGTTTTCCCAATTGGCGGTGCAGATATGCCGGTGGTGATTTCATTGTTGAACTCATTTACGGGTGTGGCAGCGGCATGCGGTGGATTTTTATACCATAACAATGTCATGCTGATGGGCGGCGTGTTGGTGGGCTCTGCCGGAACCATTCTCACCATTGTGATGTGCAAAGCCATGAACCGCAGTTTGACCAATGTGTTGATTGGTGCGGTGGGTGGCAGTTCTTCGGCTGCGGCATCGACCGGAAAAGCCGGAGGTACGGTGAGGGAAGTTCAGGCTACCGATGTGGCCATATTGATGAAGTACGCCCAAAAAGTGATTGTGGTTCCGGGATACGGTTTGGCCGTAGCCCAGGCGCAACACACGGTTCACGAACTGGAGGGTTTACTCGAATCGGAAGGGGTGGAGGTGAAATACGCCATTCATCCCGTTGCCGGCCGCATGCCCGGACACATGAATGTACTGCTTGCAGAAAGCAATGTGAGTTATGATAAGTTGGTGGAAATGGAACACATCAATCCGGAATTTGCAACCACCGATGTGGTGCTGGTTGTTGGAGCCAATGATGTGGTGAATCCTGCCGCCAAAACCGATCCGGCCAGCCCTATTTACGGCATGCCCATTTTGGATGTGGAGAATGCCAAACAGATAGTGGTGCTGAAGCGAAGCATGAAATCGGGGTATGCCGGTATTGATAATGAGTTGTTTTACAACAGCAAGTGCGGTATGCTTTTCGGCGATGCGAAAGACAGTTTGCAGAAGCTGGTCAATGAGATTAAGACGCTTTAAAAAAGCAGAACTGGATTTAAACTTGTAGCCCGCATGGTGGCGCGAATACAATCATTGCAGGGTAATTAAATCCTCGCAAATCTCCAGCGCCTGTTCACACTGTTCAACCGGTTCAAGGCAGGTTTGACCTAAACAAATGTAAATTTTGTTTTCTGCATTGGATTTACCTGCAAACAGAGGAATTTCATCCGGGTTGCCTGCAAAACAAATCAGCGCTGAGGAAGGCATTTTTTTCATCAGTTTGTGGGCGTTTTTCGCTGCATCCGGACCGCAACATTCTACCTGAAGCAAACCACTGCAATTCCCAAGGGATAATCTTGACCAGTTGCTGTACCAAGCAGGGTACTGACTGATGTATTGTTTGCTGCGCGAAAGCAAATCTTCGCCCATAGCACCCATAGCCGGACGACCGAACAATACCCCAAGTTTCAACAAAAGCGAAGCTATTACCGATACAGAGCTATTGATTACATCATCGCTTAGATCGGTTTTTCTGGTGAATAAGGCATCGCCGTCGATGGGTGTGAAGTAGAAAATACCGGTTTCGCCATCGCGGAAGAGTTTGATTGAGGCTTCAACAAGCAGAAGGGCTTTTTTTGCATATTTTTCTTTTCCGTTACCGGTATACAAAGAGAGCAAACCTTCTGCAAGGCAGGCGTAATCTTCCAAAAAAGCGGGGATACTCGCTGAAGTGCCATTGAAAATTCGGTGCAGGTGGGTGCCGGTCCACATGTTCTTCCACAAGGTATCTGCCAGCATTTCGGCTTCATGAATCAAATCAGGACGGTTGAGATAAATTCCCGCATCAGCAAGAGCTTTCAGCATTAGCCCATTCCAGCAGGTAATGATTTTGTGGTCGAGTCCGGGACGGGGGCGCTTGTTCTGCCAATCCAGCATTTTGGCCTTTACCGTTTTAAGCATGGCGGTGTAGGAGCTCACATCCAGATTGAGTTGCTGTAAAACTTGCAAAGGAGCCAAATGCCGGTGAAGAATGTTGTAGCCGTGTTCCCAGTTCCCTTCGGGCGTAAAACTGAAAACGGTTTCTGCAAAACGCAGTTCTTCTTCGTTCAGTATTTGTTCAAGTTCCGCCCGGGTAAATGTGTAGAAACGCCCTTCCACGCCTTCGCTGTCGGCATCCAGTGCGCTGAAATATCCATGGTTGCTGAAGAGTTCGTTCTTGCAAAATTGAATGGTACTTTCGGCAATTTCTTTGTAAAAAGGGGCATCGGTAATGGCATACGCCCTGCTGTACAAACTGATAAGCTGGGCGTTGTCGTAAAGCATTTTTTCAAAGTGAGGAGCAAACCAGTGTTTGTCCGTACTGTAGCGGCAAAAACCGCCCCTCAGTTGATCGTTGATTCCTCCATTGCCCATTTTTAAAAGTGTGAGGTTAACAAAATCCCGGGCTTCTTCATTGCCACTAATCAGGTAATAGTCGAGCAGGAGTTCGTAATTGTTGGGCATGGGGAACTTTGGCGCCCTGTCTGGTCCACCGTCATTCCAATCGAATTGTTCTGCGAGTTTTTCATACAGAGGGTGAATGTCGGCTTTGCCAAATACTCCGGGTGCAGCCTGCTCGTTCATGCCCGAAAGTCCGCCCATGAGTTTGCCCGCATATTCCAGGGCTTTATCGCGGTCAGTGCTCCACAGGGTATTGAGTTGAATAAGAACTTGCTGCCATTTTTCAATGGGGAAATAAGTTCCTGCATAAACCGGTCGGCCATCGGGAAGACAGAAAACATTTAGCGGCCAACCGCCTCTGCCGGTCATTAGCTGACAAGCATCCATGTAAACCATATCTACATCGGGCCTTTCTTCTCGGTCAATTTTAACATTGATAAACCAGCGGTTCATCAAATCAGCGGTTTGTTCATCTTCGAAACTCTCTTTTTCCATTACATGGCACCAGTGGCAGGCGCTGTAACCTATGCTCAGCAATACCAGTTTGTCATGCTCGGCAGCCTTTTGCCAGATTCCAGTACTCCATTCCTCCCAGTTTACGGGGTTGTGCGCGTGCTGTAGCAGATAAGGACTGCTTGCATGAATAAGGGCATTGCTGAATTTGGGGTTTGTGTTCACGGTTTCCTTGCTGTTATTTTGAACAATCAATGCTCAAAGTTCGTTTTATAGCAGCAATCATTTTATGTCTTTTTGGCATTGAGGGTAAAACTCAGTCTCTATCTCAATATATTCATCCCGGCGATACCCTTTATCGCAAAGGATTTTCGAACTGGCGCGAAGCCCTGGATACGGTTTGGAACAAATTGGCTTCCCGCAAAGCGCAAACCATACTCGCCTATACCATGCCCGATACCCTTTTTTATGCTGAAACAAGGAAAGGTAAGCCCGAAATGCATGTTCAAATTATGCATGGATTGTGGGTGGGTTATTGGCACAAAGTGAATAAAAGTTATACCAAAACCCGGAAATCTCTGAAGAAGAATAAGTTAAATCTGAACCGGGTGAAACGAGATACAATCTTGATTACCGAACTGGGCGATAAAAAAGACATGATGCGGGTGGAACAATATTTTAAAAAATCCAAAACACAGTGGAAGATGACTTTTTATCTCTGGCAGGTAAAAGGAAACTGGTATTTGCTGGAGGCTATGAGAATAGAGCAGGATAATACCCGAATTCGCTGAAGGATAAATTTATTTAATGGTGGTGATGGTTGTGCCCGCCTTTTGAGGCTGTAAAGTCCATTGTGTTCAGTTTTTTTACCTCGGCAGTCAAGCTACCTTCTTTCAACAATACAAAAGAATTGAGGGGTACATTGTTGTACACACTCTTTGGTGATCCTTTCTTTTCCCATAAAATTTCAATACTTTCAATCTTATCAGCATCTCCAAGTCCAATTTCCTGTCTTATGCTGTTTGCACCGAAAGTAGCTCCGGAATTTATACTGGAGTATATCTGCCTTTTTTGGCCTTTTTTATTCAGCACATTCACCCTAATTTTTGAACCGTGAGCACTTTTATTTACAGATTTTGCCTGAACTTCAACACAAATCCAATTGCCGGGTTTAGCGTTGTTTTTAAACAGCACATTTTTAGCATTGTCGCCTTCGTAACCACCGCCCATCACGCAATACATGTCTTGTGTTCCATTGTTGTCCAAATCGCCAAAGGCTATGCCATGTCCTTTTTGCAAATGTCCCACTCCCTTTGCCGTGAGTTCTTCAAAATATTTGCCTTCCACATTTCTGAAAAGTCTGTTTGGGACAAGTGTTCTGAAGTCAAATGCCCCCGTTCCAATGTATAAATCCAGCCAGCCGTCGTTGTCGATATCCCCAAAATTTAGTCCCATACCATAGGTTACCTTATTTAACTTGGCTTCAATGGTAACATCGGTAAATGTTTCGTTACCATTGTTCTTGAATAGCCTTGGTGTTTCAGCTATTACTGGCATTCCTGCGTATTCACGGTATGCATCTTCACCGCATTTTTCCAGTCGGTAAAAATCAAAACCGCATACATATATATCCTCGAAGCCATCATTATTATAATCAAATACAGCCGAGGGAAAACTAAAATACGGTTGTGTGATTCCTGCTTTTTTCGAAATGTCTTCGAACTTAATTTGATATTTACCCTCACCCTTGCGGTTCATGAATAACTTGTTGTTTCCGTCTTTTCTGCTGCCTCCATCGGCGAGTATAGACAAGAAAATATCAGGTCTGCCATCGTTATTAAAATCGTGAATATTCACTCCTTTAACATACCCGAAATTACCATCAACCCCCAATTCTTTGGCAATATCAGTAAAGGTGCCGTCGCCATTGTTGCGCCACAGTTCACATGGGTAATCATTATTTCGGTTGTTTTCATTGGCTATAAATAAATCCAGCAATCCGTCACCATCTACATCAGACCATGCTGCGGTTTCAGTAGGGCGAAAATTGACCATTCCTGCATCAAAAGTTACATCACTAAATGTACCATCTCCATTGTTATGAAGCAGCGAGTTTGGCCATTCTCCGCCTTTATCTAGCCATGCACCCCGTAAAATAATTAAGTCAGTAAATCCATCATTGTCATAATCAGCTTGCTTTGCGTTTAAGCCTCCTACAATACCAATGAGCTGAGCCGCTTCCGTTTTGTCTTCGAATCCACCTTTCCCGTTACTCATGAATAGGCGACACTGGTCGGTTAAACCGTACGATGTACAGAAAATATCCAAGTTTCCGTCATTGTTGAAGTCTTCAATAACACTACCTCCTGCTAGGCCATCTACATCAAGTTTTAGGTCAATCGCAATATCAGAAAAGGGCTCAAATCCTTCGTTTTTGGCGAAAAGATTTTCAGGAATGCGATACTTCTCCGGCACTGCCTCAGGGTATTTTCCTAGAGTCATGGCAGCAATATTCATTAACCACCTGCTGTTCAAGTCATTCGGATATTCTTTTAATATTGCATTATAAGTTTCAAGGGCTTTGGTTGAACCATAGACATTTTTATGTTGGCCCTCTGGTTTTATAGGTATAATACAGCTTTGCGAGGTATGATTAACAACGCAATTTTGAGTTTCCCCTGTCCTCAAATAACAAACAGCCAGCAATTGCCACAATTCCCCCTTCTGTTCAGAAGTCATGAGGTCAGTGTATTTCTTGTCTGAAAGTAAAAGTTGAAATCCTCTGGCCGCATCTTCCGATTTTCCTGAATACAATAATTCGGAAAAATACATTCGATTCCACAGCAGTTCTTCTTTCGCGTTTTTAAAAGTTGGAGTATTTGCCTGCATCTTTTTTAGGCGTCTGCTACTGGGATAAAGGTTGTGCGTGAGGTCAATATTTTGTCCCAAACTATCGAGCAGGGCAACCATTTTTCGATTGCCTTCAAATCGCTTGTCTTTTAATTTGTCGGATTTTGAGTTACACGCAGTCAACAAGACTATGCATGAGAGGAAGGAGGAAATTGCAGATTTCAAGGGAGGAATAAATGAGAGTATCAGAGTACGAAATAATACCTCAGCTACCTAAAGCCATATACTTTCATGCTAGAATTTGAAAAAATGACAAAGCAAGAAAAAAATTTCTATAAAATCTAATAATTAATTCTATTATATTTTGGTTCTAAAATATTTTTGACAATTCTAGGGCCTTCATAAATGAGCCCTGTATATACCTGAACAAGGTTCGCACCTGCTTCTATTTTGTCCAAATAATCTTCAT
>CANHCW010000068.1 GCA_947459165.1 Flavobacteriales bacterium | reverse complement strand
GGCACCGGGTTCAGGTTTGAATCGCAGACTTTATTTTTATGAAGGAAAAAACTTGTTGGTGAATGGAGTGAATGTTGAACAAAATACGGTGTTGCAACAGAAACAAGATGCTGAACTGAATTTGATTTGTGGAGAGGATTCCATCAAGTTTCTCATGTTGCAGGGAAGGGCTATCAACGAGCCTGTGGTTCAGTATGGGCCGTTTGTAATGAACACACAGCAAGAAATAATGCAGGCTTTTGAGGAATATCGTAAAACAGAATTTGGTGGGTGGCCATGGCCTCAATATGATAACATTCACCCACAGGCAGAGGGTCGGTTTGCCAAAATGCCCGATGGAAGCATTGCAAGGCCTGTTTAACTTTTTAAATTAAAAGTGTTACATTTGTTCAACATTCGGTGAAAACAATCACCAAAATTCCTTGTTAATTATATCATCTATGAACACACTCGGCGGAATCGCAGTGCTTATTTTCTTTTTCGTCCTCATGGAAGGCGTGGCTTGGTTTACTCACAAATATATCATGCACGGCTTTGGCTGGGCGTGGCATCACAGCCATCATCACCTTAGAAAAGGGAAATTGGAGTTAAACGACATGTACGGGGTCGTTTTTGCCATTCCTTCGGCCTTGCTTATCATTTTTGGAAGTGCTGAATTTGACTGGCGTTTTTATGCCGGTTTGGGCATCGCACTTTACGGCGTTGCATATTTTTTAGTTCATGATGTGTTTGTGCACCAGCGAATTAAATGGCTGAAAAAAACAGAAATTCCGTACTTCAGAGCCATGCGCTTAACGCACCATTTGCACCATGCGGTTCACACCAGAAACGGAGCAGAGGCATTTGGATTTCTTTTTGTGCTGCCCAAATACTACAGGAGGTTCCGTGGCTAAAAAAGCCCTGATTATAGGTTCCGGACTGGGAGGATTGAGTACTGCTTTGCGACTATCCTATCAGGGATATAATGTTGAAATTCTGGAACAGCATCATACACCGGGAGGTCGGTTGAATACCCTGAAAAAGGATGACTTTACCTTTGATGTAGGTCCTTCTTTTTTTAGTATGAGTTATGAATTTCGCGAATTGTTTGACTCAATAGGCGAACCCATTCCTTTTGAATTGAATGAGCTGAATCCCTTATACACCGTAAATATTCAAGGAAGAGACAGAGTATACCACATATACAAAGACCTGGACCGATTGGCCAAGGAGTTCGAGTCCATTGAAAGCGATTTTGAGAGCAAAGCACGGAAATACCTGAAACGGGCGGGGGAGGTGTTTCATGATACCGAGTACCGTATCATTAAGAAAAATTTTAACGGCATACTGCATTATTTACTGAGTATGTCAACTGTGCCGAAAAAGCATTTGCCTAAAATGTTCAGAAGTTTTTGGGCTGAACTGGAACGAAATTTTGAAAGTGAGGATGTTAAAATCATTTTCTCCCTTGTGGCTTTCTTTTTGGGCGCCACGCCATTCAACACACCCAGTGTTTACAATCTGTTGAACTACACAGAACTTCAGCACGACGGTTACTGGAATGTGAAAGGCGGAATGTATAAAATTGTTGAGGGAATTTCAGGGCTGTTGGAAAAGAAGGGAGTAAAAATTACCCTCAACACCCGCGTTACCACGGTCAATACACAAAATGGAAAAGTGGTTTCGGTAACCGATGCAAACGGGCTCTCTCACACTGCAGATTTGTTTGTTGTGAATGCAGATGCTGCGGCTTTCAGAGGGCAGTTTTTGGGCAGAAAGAAGTATGCCGAACCCAAGCTCGATAAACTTGAGTGGACACTGGCTCCATTTACTATTTACCTCGGAGTCAAGGGTCGGATTGACGGCATTGCCCACCACAATTATTTTTTGGGTAACAACTTCAGGCAATATGCCGATACAATATTCAGGTCGGAAGTGGCGCCTGAGAAGCCCTATTATTATGTGAATGTGGCTAGCAAGAGCAACCCTGAATGTGCGCCCCCCGATTGTGAAAATCTGTTCATACTTTGTCCGGTACCGGATATGCGTGTAAAACCCGACTGGAGTGATGCAGGCAAACTGGCAGATGAAATCATTCAGGATTTGGGCGAAAGGGTAAATTATGATATTGCCGGAAACATCATTTCCAAAACTGTTTATACGCCTGTTGAATGGGCATCCATGTTTTCACTTTACAAAGGAAGTGGCTTGGGACTTGCCCACGGAATGAAACAGATTGGTGCACTCCGGCCGGCAAACAAAGACGAGGAAATGAATAATTTATACTATGTGGGAGCCAGTACTCACCCGGGTACAGGACTGCCAATAGTAGTAATAGGATCCAAATTAGTAACAGAAAGAATTAACAATGAGCATCCAGTTATTTGAAAATACATCTAACGACATCAGCCGCAGGATTGCGCTGAATTACAGCACAAGCTTTTCGCTGGGAATCAGGCTTTTGGCAAAAGAATACCGCTGGGCAGTATTTGCAGTATATGGTTTTGTGCGCATTGCCGATGAAATCGTAGATACCTTTCACGGTCACGACAAAGCGCGATTGTTAAGCGACTTCAAAACGCAGACTTACGAGGCCATTGAAACCCGAATCAGTACCAATCCGGTTTTACACTCTTTTCAACTTGCGGTGAACAAATATGGAATTGGCAAAGATTTAATAGAGCCGTTTTTTCTTTCTATGGAAGCTGATTTGCACCAGTCCAACCACGACCGCAGCAGTTACGATGAGTACATTTATGGCAGTGCCGAAGTGGTGGGTTTAATGTGCCTAAGGGTTTTTTGCAAAAACAATACTTCTTTGTACGATGATTTATTGCCTTATGCCAGAAGTTTGGGCGCAGCGTTTCAAAAAGTAAATTTTCTGCGTGATTTAAAAAGCGATGTGGATGAAAGGGGAAGAATTTACTTTCCGGGTGTTGACTTCAATGCATTTACAGAGCAAGACAAAAACAGCATTATTGCCGAGGTGAAAGCCGATTTTACAAACGCAATGATTGGTATTCGCAAACTGCCGGTGGGTTGCAGGCTGGGGGTTTACACCGCCTACATCTACTATTTAAAACTGCTTGAAAAAATACAGAGAAGTTCGGCTGAAGAGATTGTGGGTTCAAGAATTCGAATTGCCAACGGAGCCAAAATGATTTTGCTGGCTAAAAGCTTTGTTCGTGAACGGATGATGCGTGCGGCGCTTTAATAACTTATCCGAACAGCCAACCAAACATTTCATCCACCCGGCTGAAGGTGTGAATTTTAATTTTCCCTTTGTAATCTGGAAAGCGGCAATATTTCGAGACTACTATGTCTTCAAAGCCCAGTTTGTCTGCTTCGGAAATGCGTTGTTCAACCCTCTGAATTGCTCGAATTTCTCCACTCAGTCCAATTTCACCTGCAAAAACGCACTTGGGAGGCAAAGTCATACTTTGATAACTGCCCATAATGGCGCTGACCAAGGCCAGATCCATTGCAGGATCTTCAATTCGAATGCCACCTGCAATATTCACAAATACATCCTGGGCTCCAAGTCTGAAGCCACAGCGTTTTTCCAAAACGGCAAGCAGCATATTCAAACGGCGAAGGTCGAAACCGGTTGCAGATCTTTGTGGTGTTCCGTAAACTGCTGAACTCACAAGTGCCTGGGTTTCCAGCACAATGGGTCTGATTCCTTCCAGCGCAGCGGCGACTGCAATTCCGGGTATTTGTTCATCGCGTTCGGAAAGAAATATTTCAGAAGGATTTTTTACTCCCCGCAAGCCACTGCCGGTCATTTCGTAAATGCCCATTTCCTGGGTGCTCCCAAAGCGGTTTTTATGTGTTCTCAGTATGCGGAAATTGTAATTTCGGTCGCCTTCAAATTGAAGCACTGTATCCACCATGTGTTCCAGAATTTTGGGGCCGGCAATGCTGCCATCTTTGGTGATGTGTCCAACGAGAAAAACAGGAATATTTTCTTCTTTAGCGAAACGAATGAGTTTTCCTGCGCATTCTCGAATTTGAGAAATGCTGCCCGGGGTTGCCTCCAGATCTTCAGTGTAAAGGGTTTGTATAGAATCAATGACCAAAAAATCGGGTTTGGCCGAAGAAACAGATTTTAGTATGTTCTCAAGGTTGGTTTCTGTGAGAATGAGGCATCCGTTTTCGCCAATGCCTATTCTTTCAGCCCTGAGTTTTACCTGTTCGGCGCTTTCTTCACCGGTAATATAAAGGCAGTTTCCCTGCGATTTTAGTGCAACCTGCAGCAATAAGGTGCTTTTGCCTATACCCGGTTCGCCACCCAGCAAAACAACAGAGCCGGGAACAAGACCGCCGCCCAATACAAGATTCAGTTCATCATCGGAAAAAATAAAACGGGGCTGAGCACCTGCTTCAACTTCTGAAATTTTAATTGGAGCTGCTTTTTCTTTGCCTGAATCGCGGCTCCAGCCGGCGGGAGCTGATTTTTTCTGAACCACTTCCTCCACCATGCTGTTCCACTGTCCACAGGCCGGACATTTGCCTACCCACTTTGAGCTTTCATTGCCACATTCTTTGCAGAAAAAAACTGTTTTGCCCTTAGCCATAGTGCAAAGAACAAAATAAAACGGTTAAGGCAATGCTCAATTTATGCACCATGACCGGCTTATTTAGAATCGTTTTAAACTAAAACGAAAACAGCTTGTTTATTGTGTAAATTTGCACGAACAATGTCATCTATGAATCCTGAGAATTTGGTAACCATATACGCTGAAGCAACACCCAATCCCGAGAGTATGAAGTTTGTAGCAAGCAAAATGCTGCTTCCCAACGACAGTGCTGATTTCAGAACGACTGAATCGGCTGAGACCTCACCACTGGCCAAAGCCCTCTTCGAAATGGCCTTTGTAAAGGGCGTTTTTATCATGAATAACTTTGTGTCTGTCACCAAAAACAGCGATTACGAATGGTTTGATCTGATTCCTGATTTAAGGCAGTTTTTTCAGGAATGGCTGGAAGAAGGTAAAGAAATTGTTTCACCCAAGGTGGAACTTACCCCTGAGCAGGAAACAGAAGTGGAACGCAAAATCAGGCAATTGCTTGAAGACCATGTGAGGCCTGCTGTGGAAATGGACGGCGGAGCCATCGATTTTAAAAGTTTCAGAGATGGTGTGGTTACCGTTCAAATGAAAGGCAGTTGCTCGGGTTGCCCTTCCTCGACCATGACTTTAAAAGCAGGGATTGAAAATTTGCTAAAGCGTATGGTGCCGGAAGTTCAGGCTGTTGAAGCCGAGGCCGGATAAGGAAAGTACATCCCGGCTTATGGGGATATGCATTTCATTTGCTTTATTTGCCATACTAAATAAAGCATGAGCACAGTTTCTTCAACACTGAAAGAATTTAAAGATCCAGACTACAAATCGCTGCACGAGTTTTTTCTCAATTCAGCTCACCACATACACTCTCCTGAAACGGTTTACCTCTCAAAAAAAGAGAGTGGCAAATGGGTTGACCTTACCTACGGTGATATGTTGGCTTACATCGACTGTATTTGCGCCTGGTTTTGCAGCCGTGGTTTGCAAAAAGGCGACAGGGTGGCGTTGATTTTGGATAACTGTCCTGAATATTATTGCATCGATCAGGCCATGCAAAAGCTGGGCATCATCAATGTGAGTATTTACCCTACGCTGACTGCAGATGAGACAGCATTTGTCATCAATGATTCGGGCTCCAGAATTTTGTTTGTCGGCAACCACTTTCTGCATAAAAAATTCAAAAAAGTTGAGGAAAAATGTGCTTCGGTAGAGATGGTTGTCGCCTTCCCGGATGATGTAACTGCAGATTCAAAAACCATTACTTATAAAGGAATGATAGAAGCGGGAAGGGATTTGTTTCCATCCTGGTCTGAACAAATTGCGCAACGCTTTCTTGAGGTAGGGCACAGCGATATTTCTGCGCTGATTTACACCTCAGGAACAACCGGTGTGCCTAAGGGGGCCATGCTTACTCATTATAATTTTATGAGTAACTGTTTTGATGCACACGATTTGGTGCCGGACATCAACAAAGACGATAAATTCCTGAGTTTTCTGCCTTTGAGCCATGTTTACGAAAGGATGGCCTATTACCTCACCACTTTTCTGGGAAGCAGCGTTGCCTTTGCCGAGAACATTGATAAAGTGGCGCAGAATATTAGCGAGGTAAGGCCCACATTAATGGCTTGTGTGCCCCGATTGCTGGAAAGGGTGCACGACAAGGTGATGAAAAATGGTACCGAAGCAGGAGGAATGAAGTCTAAGATATTCCTGTGGGCTTTATCTGTAGGTGAAAAAGCGAGAAAATTGAAAGAGGACGGAAAAAGTCGTGGGCCATTGCTGAGTATGCAGTACAGTTTGGCGGAAAAGCTGGTTTTTTCAAAAATTAAGGCTAAAATGGGCGGCCGTTTGAAATTGTTTGTTTCAGGCGGGGGAGCCTTACCGCCACATGTAGGTGAATTTTTTGCCAATTTGGGAATACAAGTTCAGGAAGGTTTTGGATTGACGGAAACATCGCCCTTTGTAACCGTGAACGAGTATAACAGACAGGTTTACGGAACTGTAGGCAGAGTAGCACCACGGCAACAGGTGGCAATTCAAAATCCGGATACACTGGAAATGTACACCTTACAAACCTATCATACCTTTAAGCCCGATTTTCGTTCTGAAGAAGGCGAAATACTTGTAAAGGGCCCCAATGTGATGAAAGGATATTGGAATAATAAGGTTGAAACAGATAAGGTGTTTGATGCTGACGGATGGTTTCATACCGGCGACATTGGAAGATTTGAAAAAGGATATTTGAAAATTACCGACAGGCTGAAAAATATGCTGGTTACTTCGTTGGGCAAGAATATATATCCAACCCAAATTGAAAATGTAGTTTTGAAAAGCCCCAGGATTGAACAGATTTTTATTGTTGGAGATAAAAAGGAATATGTGACGGCCATCATTGTTCCGCAACAGGAAGAGTTGATGAAGGCCTTCGGGTTAACAGCCGATTTTTTTGAACGAGAAGAGGTATTCATTCAGGACGAAAAAATGAAGGAATGGCTGCAACAAGAGGTGAAAAAGTACAATGAGGACATAGCCAAGTACGCCAGAATAAAAGATTTTGTAATGAAACGAAAACCCTTTTCGGTTGAAGATGGTGACATGACTATCACACTAAAAATCAAGCGAAAAGTGGTGATGGAAAAATATTCAGACCAAATAGAGTCGATGTATTAAATAGTTTTTTATTTACGCAATAGGGTTGTTGTAATATACCGATTACAAAGTAGACATACAATGATAAATTGTGTATAAAATTTAGAATTAATCACAATATTTCTGTGGTTATTTTGCGCCACCAATCTCTCCAATAGCTTTGAATATTCTTTTTGTTACAAGTCTTACGGCGATTTGTGTGCTGGTCACCGCAGTTTTCATGCAGACTGCCAGAAAGATGGGATTGCAGGATCATCCCAGCGGCAGAAGTTCACACCATAAACCCACTGTTACAGGCACGGGAATTGTTTTTGTTATTTCATTCATATGTTACCTGCTTTGGCAGTCGAATTACAACTTGCCGGGTGGGTTTGTGCTGGGATTCTTTTTGCTTACAAGCATCAGTTTTCTAGATGATCTGTTTTTTTTAAAGCACTCTTTCAGGCTTATATGCCAGCTTTTGGCATGCTGTCTTCTCGTTTACGAGTTACCATTTCACAGTTCGGGCGCCGAACTGATTGCATTGGCTGCTGCTGCTGTTATTTTCGGGGTGGGTGCATTAAACGCCTACAACTTCATGGATGGTATTAACGGCATGCTGACCATGAATGCTTTGCTGCTGTTTGGTTGTTTTTATTATTTGAACGGCAACATTTCCGGTTTAAACGGTGAACACATTTACTTCACAGACAATCATTTTATACTGGCTATGGTTTTGCCCGTTCTGATTTTCGGGTTTTTGAATGTTCGAAAGCATGCACTGGCATTTATGGGTGATGTGGGATCAATTGGTATAGCATTTTCAATTTTATACCTGATGTACAGTTTGGTGTTGCACACAGGAAATTATACTTATCTGCTTATGTTCAGCATATTTGGTGCAGATGCTGCGCTTACCGTTTGTTACAAGCTTCTGTTAAACGAAAATATTTTCATACCGCATCGGGATTTTCTTTTCAAGAAGATGGTGCATTTGGCCAAATTCTCTCATTTGAGGGTGAGTGCTTACTATCTTCTGGTTCAAGCTACCATCAACATCACTGTCATTATAGCTTTTCCAAAGACTCCCAAAATGAGCACTCAGATTTCAGTTCTTTTTATTGGTTGTATTTCTTTGGTCGCCGCTTACATATATTATCAGTCAAAGTTTCCGGTTAAGCGGCGGAAAACTGCTTTACAGGACGAGCAGGCGGATGAGTAAGAAAAACAGCGCCTGAAGCAAAAACAGTGTTGCTGCAACCTTGTTTTTTTCGGGTTTGCTGATGCTTAAGTAAAGACGACAGAACAAAACAGACGCTGCAAACCAAGCAATGTAGTTTTGCAGGGGAATGGGTTGTCCAAACCAGTGCCACATGTTAAAATAAACGGCCACAGGCTCAAGTACATAGTCGTAACCAACCATCATCAATCCGCACACAACGCTGATTATCCAAGGGTTTTTAAGGTGGCCTGAGAGGGCCGAAACAGAGTAAAAAATAAGACAGGCCCAGTTGACACCAATTAAATAGGGAACACCTTGCCAGCCGGGTCCAAGGGTTTTGCCGTAGCTGTATTTGCCGAAAATAATGCCAGTGTGAATGCCGGCGTACTCAAGGAAAAAGCCACAAATACTCACTGCCAGTAATGCAGACAAAAAAGGGAAATCAATTTTTTTGCGAAAAAACAGTGCCAGTGTAAACCCGGCTAAGATGTTAACCGGAGTGAGCATTTTAAACAGTTGGGGCTGAGGATAATAGAGTTGAATGAGCAAGCCTACCGCATAGAACACGCACAATACCGCAATCACCCTGTTTTCGAATTTACTCATGGTCTTTTACAATCAATTCAGAGGCAATTTTACCGCCCAGCAGACAAAGGGGAATGCCTCCGCCGGGATGTACACTGCCTCCGCAAAAGTAAAGGCCTTTGATGCTTTTTGAAAAATTTGCCTGTCTGAAGAATGCCGACATACGGCTATTGCTGCTGCTGCCGTACAGTGAACCGAAAGTAGAGCCGGTATTTTTTTCAATTCGAATGGGGTCGAGGTATTCTTCGCATGCAATCAGTTCTTCTATGTTTTTGCCCAGCCTTGCCGACAGGATTTTGAGTGCCGCAATGCGCGCCATATTGCGCAATTCATTTTGATCTTGACCAATGTTGGCAGGCGCATTGACCAAAACAAACCAATTTTCGCAGTTCGGTGGTGCATCGTTTGAATCCATTTTGGAGGTAATGTTTACATACACCGTTACATCGTCACTGATACTTTTTTCTTTGAAAATGGTATCGAATTCACGCTTGTAGTCTGAGGCAAAAAATATGTTGTGCAATCCCAGTTCAGGAAAGGTTTGTTGAATGCCCCACAGAAAAATAAAAGCGGAACTGCTGGGTTCGGCATTTTCAATTTTTTTAGGAAGGGGAAGGTTAAGCAGTTTGTGACTCAGCCTCACATCCAGATTTGAGAGCACGGCATCGCCGAAGTGGTTGTCGCCATTTTCCAGGGTTAGTCCGGTTATACGACCGTTTTTATGGTTGAGTGAAGTTATTTTCTGTCCGAAATGAAAGTTTACACCCAAATGTACGGCCTGTTTGTAAAGAGTTTTGGGTATACTAATCATTCCGCCTTTTGGATAATAAGCCCCGTAATGGTTTTCGAGGTGCGATATCACATTCAGTGTTGAAGGAGCTTTCCAAGGATGAGAGCCATTGTAGGTGGCAAAGCGGTTAAAATACTGAACCAAGCGGGGATCTTTGAATGCACTTCGATTGACAGCATCCATGCTTGTTCCGATTCCAATTCTCGGCAGGTTTAAAATTCCCCTTATGCCATCTTTACAAACATAAGTTGATGCTTTGTGAAGGCTTTTTTCAAGAAAAACGGGGCTGGTAATGCGGTAAATAACTTCATTTTTCCTGAGGAACTTTTGCAGTCTTTGTGGTGAAACATTGAAGAAAGAAGAAGCCTCTTGTACGAACCGATTGATATCTGAATTTACCTGAAAACGGGTGTTATCCGGAAAAAAATAGTGGCAAATGACAGGGATTTTCTCATAATCGAGCTTAAAATGCTCATCGGTAAGCTCATCTAGATACCAAGGCATGGTGAAAAGAGAAGGACCTGTATCGAAACGGAAACCCCTCATTTGCAGCTCGTTGAGTTTGCCTCCTGCGTTGTTTGATTGTTCGAACACCACAACCCTGAAACCCTCACGAGACAAGCGTATGGAGGCTGCCAAGCCGGCAATGCCTGCCCCTGCAATGAGTATTGTTTTCATTCAGTATACAGTAACCTGAAAACCCTGTGTTTGGTTTTAATAAAGGTCCAACCCGGCAATAACTGATTCTTCTTAACAAAAAAAAAACAAAAAAAAATACACAAGGTATTGCATTTTTATTTTTCGCTTTTATTTTTGCCGCACATTTAATCAGGAAAAACCAAAATGAAAAAGATCTCTTTCGCTATTGCTGCTTGCGCTATTTTCGCATTCGCAGCTTGTGGTGGTGCTAAAACCACTGAAAACGCTACTAACACTGACAGCATCCAGAAGGACAGCATCGCTAAGGCTGAAGCTGCTGCTAAAGCAAAAGACAGCATGGACAAAGCTGCTGCTGAAGCTTCTAAGAAGGATTCTGCCAGCAACGC
>CANHCW010000067.1 GCA_947459165.1 Flavobacteriales bacterium | reverse complement strand
CCGCCATGTTCGGCGTACATGTCGAACCCTGCAAAAGCACCAATTTCAATCCAGGGAGAGTTTTTGTCGCGCAGGTAATCGATGCGTTCGCGGCATAGCATTTTACCTTTTTCGCGCTGTTTGGCAGCTGCTTTGGCTCCACCGCCTTCGAAAATTTTGGTTAAGCGCGATCTGGTCAGATCCCAGCTTTGCTTGTTCAGGTCTTCGTTTTTGTTGAATTCCAGGTTGGTTGCCATGAATGCACAAAATTACGGGAATACAGGGTACAGTTAACAGTTTAGAGTTAACAGTTTAAAGTTGGGGAGGGATCGTTTTCCTGAATTTGGTGGAGTTAAAACAGCCAATAAACCGAATTTGTAAATTAGACCCACGGCGATATATTTGTTGTAAGAAAACGGCGATTTTATTGCACATTCATTTCTCCGAATTGAGACAAGGGCGTGATAAATGTGCGCCAATAAGCAAGTTAGCGGTCAGGCAAATAAGACAGACATAACAAAGAGATACATTAACTTTATGACATTAGAGCATTTAAAATATCCGATAGGTAAGTTTGAAAAACCAACTGTAATAACGAAAGACATCTTAAAAAAATGGATTTCTGATATTTCCACTTTTCATAAAAGACTTTTATGCCAAGTCATAAATTTGACAGACGAGCAACTTGACACTCCTTACAGACTTGATGGTTGGACAATTAGACAAGTAATTCATCATTGTGCCGACAGTCATATGAACAGTTTAACTCGCTTAAAACTAGCATTGACAGAAGACCAACCAACAATAAAACCATATTTTGAGGAACGTTGGGCTGAACTTATTGACACCAAAAGTATGGCTATCCAACCTTCCTTGAAAATGATAGAGGGGATCCACGAAAGATGGACAGTTTTATTAAATAATTTGACAGACGAACAATATGGAAGAATTTTTATTCATCCTGAACACGGAAAAACTTACAGGGTTGACGAAAATATAGGAGTTTATGCTTGGCATTGTAATCATCATCTTGCTCACATAACTGAAACAAAAAAAAGAAATAATTGGAACTAAGCATTAATAATAACAGACAGAAAAAAGCCCGAACCGCTAACAGGCGTTTGGCAAAAAAGCGGGTTCAGTGGTTAATTAAAGTTTTGTGCTTCGTATCAAGTTCAGTGCTGGCAGGCAGTTTATTGCTTCGAAATCCGCTTCTTCGCAAAGCCCGAAACCGTTAATCCTCCATAATGCCATTCTTTAACCATCACCGATTTATTCTCCTGTCGCTGAGCAAACTGCAATAAACCCCAATTCCACCGTCTCCCAAAAACCCCTATCTTTGCAGTGGCGGTACGGCCAGCTCCCCGTGAACTCCCCCAGGGCCGGAAGGCAGCAAGGGCAGCGGGTTGTAGCGGCGCGATACCGCCTTTTTTTATTTCTATGGCATAAACTGAATATTTCAATCACCATTGACTTTTAAAGTGTTTTGGTTAATTTTGTTCTGCTTGCAATTCACCATAAAAAGATTATGCTCACAGTAAATCCCCATTTTATAACTGATAAAAAAGGAAAAAAAATATCCGTTGTTCTGCCCATTAAGGATTTTAATGCCTTAATGGAAGAACTCGAGGAACTTGAGGATATAAGATTATATGATGAATCTGTAAATTCAGACGAGGAGCCAATTCCAATTGAGAAGGCTTTTAAAATAATTGAAGAAAATCGCAAGTCCTCGTAATTATGGCTTTCACGATAACCTTAATGCCGAAAGCCATAAAGGCATTAGAAAAGATCAATGAGCCCTATTATTCAAATATCAAAACAGCCATTTATTCGTTATCAGACAATCCCAGACCCAATGGCTATCGAAAACTGAAAGGTAGATTAGGCTACAGGTTGCGAGTTGCGGATTACAGAATTATTTACAGTATAAACGACAATGAGTTGGTTGTGAATGTTATAAACATAGGACACAGAAAAGAAATTTATGAATAACCAATTTTTAAATTAGCATAAACTATCTGTATCCTTCTCAACTAAACACATCCTCACCCTGCAAGATGCTCAGGTATGAATGGAATCGTTCCATCGGAATCTGTCCCTGCTCTACTGCCGTTTTAATCGCACACTCCGGTTCGTTGGTGTGGCTGCAGTCGTTGAATTTACATTGGTTTAAAAAAGGCCTGAACTCCGGAAAATACTGACCGCTTTCTTCGGGTTTTACATCCACCAATCCAAAATCCCGAATGCCCGGAGTGTCAATAATGGCTGTGTTTTCCGACATCAGGTGCATTTCTGCAAAAGTAGTGGTGTGCTTGCCTTTGTCGTGTGCCTCAGACATTTTGCCCACCCGCGCTTCGGCCTCGGGAAACAGTGCGTTGAGAATGCTGCTTTTGCCCACACCGCTATGACCGGCCAGCAAAATGGTTTTGCCTTGCAATTTTTCGCGCAGTGCCGTCATGCTTGAGCCCGTTTTTGCCGAACCCGACAACACCTCGTAACCTGCCCGTTTGTACAAGGTTTCCAATTCAGCAAGCAATTCAAGGCCGTTTTCGGGCAGTAAATCGGTTTTGTTAAAGAATACCAGCGCCGGAATGTGAAAGGCCTCACAACACACCAAAAAACGATCTATAAAACCGCAGGAGGTGCGGGGTACCATCAGCGAAGCCACCATGACTGCGAGATCTATATTGGCCGCAATAATCTGCCGGCGGCTGCTGAGTTTGTTGCTTTTGCGAATAATCCAGTTGTGGCGGTCGGCAATGCCCGTAATGCTGCAAGTATCGGGGTAGTTGGTGTCAGGTTCCAGTTGAACCCTGTCGCCCACAGCCACTGGATTGCTGGTGTCCGCCTCTTGCAGTCTCAGTTTGCCCCGTGCCCGGGCTTTCCATATTTTACCGTTGTCATCAACAACATTGTACCAGCTGCCCGTGCTTTTAACAACGGTTCCCTGCATTAGAAAATCTTTTCGCAAATGGCCTTGGTTTGCTCACTTCTGCCCATGGTATAGAAGTGTAAAACCGGGGCGCCCGCTTCTACAAGCTCCTTGCACTGCTGAGTGGCCCACTCGGTGCCTATTTGTTTTACTGCCTTTTCATCACCGGCTTTTTCAACTTCAGATGTCAGTTCAACAGGAAAATCGATATAAAATATTTTGGGCAGTATGCTCAGTTGTTTTGAATTGCTGAGGGGTTTGATACCAGGAATGATGGGAACATTGATGCCGTTTTCCCTGCATCGCATTACAAAATCAAAATAGTAATTGTTGTTAAAGAACATTTGGGTTACGATGAACTCGGCACCGGCCTCTACCTTGCGTTTGAGGTATTTCATGTCCGCTTCCAGGTTGGGTGCATCCTGGTGTTTCTCAGGATAACCCGCTGCCCCAATACAGAAGTTGGTATCCTGACCGTTAGCTAGTTCTTCATCTAAATAAATGCCCGAATTCATGTTCTTAATTTGGTGAATAAGGTCCAATGCATTTTTGTTGCCGTTGGGTTCAGGAGTAAAATGAATCTCGCCTTTTCTGGCATCGCCGCGCAGGGCCAAAATGTTGTCTATACCCAGAAAGTTGAGATCGATGAGGGCGTTCTCTGTGTCTTCGCGCGAAAAACCGCCGCAAATGAGGTGTGGAACCGCATCTATTTTGTAGCGGTTTTGAAGCGCGGCGCAAATGGCCACTGTACCGGGCCGTTTTTTGGTGCTTATTTTTTCAAAACTGCCATCGGGGCGTTGCCTGAGCACAAAATCTTCACGGTGGTATGTAACATCGATGAAAGAGGGTTTGAACTCAATCAGCGGGTCTATACCGCCCCAAAGGGTTTCAATGCCCAACCCTTTCATTGGGGGCAATATCTCAAACGAGAAAAGGGTACTTTTGGCTCCGCTAATATGGTCTTTGATTTTCATTTTTATAATTCTGCTGTGGTGGTTTTGGTTTCGCCGTTGCGCACAAAGGTAATCTCTACTTTTTCACCTTTATTCAGTTTCGATAAGGCCTGCATGTAATCCTGCACGCTGCCTACCTCGTAACTGCCCACTTTGGTAATGACATCACCGCGCTGCAATCCGGCTTTTATAGCAGGCTTGCCCTCGGTAACGCCATCCAGTTTCATGCCGGCTCCCGAAAAGGCATAATCGGGCATGACACCCAGTGAAACCTTGAAAGAACGCGATGAAGGCGTGGCATCTTTGGTTTTGGTGAATGTCAGTTTCGTTTTGCTGCTGTTGCCGGCCATTATCTGTTCAATCACATCCAAACTGCGGCACATGCCGGTGTAGTTGATTTTGTTCTCATCGTCGCTGGGCTTGTGGTAATCTTCATGCTGACCGGAAAAGAAGTGCAGTACAGGAATATTTTCAAGATAGAATGATGCGTGATCGCTGGGACCCAGGCCACTTTCTGTTTTGGCTATGCGAATTTGCGTTGTGTCAATTTTAAGGGTGCTTATGCTGTTGTTCCATGCAGGTGAGGTGCCTGTACCGTTAATCATGAGCAAACGGCGCTGCGAATCCAAACGGCCTAGCATATCGATATTGATGACATAGTTGATTTTCTTTTTGTTTACCGGCAGCTGATTTACAAAGTGTTTAGAACCAATGAGCCCTAATTCTTCGCCGCTGAATGCAACGAACATTAGGTTGTTTTTACCCAGTTTTTTACCCTTAAAATTTCTTGCCAGTTCCAGCATGGCTGCCACACCGCTTGCATTGTCGTCTGCGCCGTTGTGAATGGCCAAAGGACCTTCGTATCGGCTTCCGCCATATTCGTTAAGTCCAAGGTGATCGTGGTGGGCGCATACCACAATGGTATTGCGTTTCTTTTTAAACTTTTTACTCAGCCCAACCACATTGTGGCCGGTGGCAGTGGGAGCCGCTATATGACTTTTCATGCGCACATTCATGTGAGGCAGAAAATCTTTTTTGAGGTAAAAAATGGGAATGTTGTACGATTTGCCATTTCGGTCGAGGGCTGCTTTGGGAACTTCTGCCGATTTGCTGCCTTCAATAAACAAAATGCCGGCAACGCCGAGTGCAGCGGCTTCTCTGATTTTGGTATTGATATCAGATACTGCGGCAAAGGCCGGATTGGGGCTGTCTGCATCGCCGGCGTAACCCAAGCGAACAAGGGCAATTTTTCCTTTTACATCGCCGGCGGCTACAAAATCGTTTCGGTTGCTGCTGTCGCGCAATACCAGGCCATAACCACAATCAATAAGCTCACCCTCGCAACTATCCTGATTGCTGCTTTGGCTAAGAGGATAGTAATCCTTGTGAAGCACGAAGGTGTGACGCAAGGCAGTATCGACAAGCAAAGACAATTCGCACTGCTGTTTGGCAATACGAAGTTTGGTTATTTGAAAAGTTTGGTACCAATCACCGAACGCAGGTTTGAGGCCGATTGAAGAGAAGGTTTGAGCTATATAGTCGGCCGAAAGCTTTTCACCTGCTGAACCCGTAACCCTTCCGCCCAGTGCGTCTGAAGAGAGGTAAAGGATGTCGGCGCGGAGCCTGTCAATTCGCGCGGCATCGGCGGTACGACTTTGTGAATTGAGCACAGTTGCCGCGGCGAAGCAAGCGGCAGCACAAAAAAATCTATGAATTGAAAATGTCATATAGTGTGGTTATCAGCACAATGGCTGAAAGTGTTGCAAAGATAATCCTGAGGGTTTTTTCGGAGACCAAACTTGCTGTTTTCTGACCTAAAATTGCAAATACCGCAACTGCACAGGCAATGGGGAGTGCATAAGGCCACACCACATAGCCGCTGTGAAAAGGCGGAATACTCTCGGCTGTGTTTGAACTTATATAGGATATAAGCGGTGCCGCGCTAAGCAGTGGAATAATGCTTAGTGACAATGTTGTGGCCTGCCGCATGGGCATTTTCAGTAATATGCGAAAAAGCGGCACCATGATGACCCCGCCACCCAGGCCACTCAGTGACACAACGGTTCCGGCTAACAATGAAACAGCTAAAAACTTGAAAGTTCGATTTTGCTGAGGCCCATTTTCAGCAGTTATGTCCATGTGTGATTTACCCAGCAGCATGTTGGCAATGGAAAGCAACAAAAAGCACAAGAAAACCATTTGAAACCGGTCTTTTTCATACCAGTGACCTTGTTGTTGAAACCAGTCGCTGAGGTTGGCGGTAGCGGGGAAACCATGTTTTATCAGCAAACTCCATACCCAGGCTGTAAGGGCACCCGGAATGCCAATAACCAGCATGTTGCGCACATTGAGTTCGCCTCTTTTGCTTTGGCGAATGATGCCTGAAAGGCCGCTTACAAAAACAAGGAAGATTGAGTTGGCCAGGGTAAATTTCACCACTTCGGTGTCGCTTACGCCATGGCGACCGATAAGCCAGGTTAGCAGGGGAATGAAAATGATGCCACCACCTACACCCAGCATGCCGGCTAAAAATCCGCCCAGCGCGCCAATTAGCGGAAGCAACAGCCATTCATACCATTCCATCAGGGTTTCAGCAGTTTGGCGTAGGCATCGGGGTTGGCTATAATTTTCAGTGCCGAAGCCACATCGGGGTCGCCGGCAAACATGAATTTGTGGTACTGCTCATCGTTGTTGTATCTGTTCACAATTTCCAGCCCAAGGCGAAAACGCAGCGCCGTTCTAAAATGTGAAATGTGTTCTTTCAGCGATGCCGAAATCTGTGTGTCAGACATGCCCGCCATGATTGTCTTCACCAGCTCTGTATCGGGGATGTTTTTAAGCAGCAAATCCTGAATTTTTTTGCGTAGCAGTGTGGTGAGTTTGCTCAGGCATTCCGTTTCAAAGGCATTGTATTCGGCATCGTTGGGCACCTGTGCTCCTTCGGCAAGGGTTTCGTGGCTGTTTCGATAGGTGTTGGCGTAATCAAACAGCAGTTGTTCTTCCACAATGTATTTAAAAAGCGATTCACCCCCGAATTCATCTACGGCAATGTCGGGTCGAATGCCACCACCATCGTACACAGTGCGACCGGCATTGGTTTTAAAGGCCTTTCGCAGGCTGTCTGGGACTGATCCGGCGCTGCCATCGGCATTCCGTTTGGTATAATCAAGCAGTTGTATGCAGCGGCCACTTGGTGTGTAGTATTTAGAGGTGGTAATTTTCATTTGGGTGCGGTAAGGCAATTGAAAGAAGTTCTGCACCAAGCCTTTTCCGAAGGAGTTGCGGCCAATGATTACAGCGCGATCCATATCCTGCAAACTGCCGCTTACAATTTCACTTGCTGAGGCACTTTTTGAATTTACCAGCACAATCAGTTTCAAATCGGCAGCAATGGCGGGCCTTTCGGTTATCCATTTGCGGTTGCTTTCAGGTGTTCTTCCACGCATATCTACCACCAGTTTGCCTTCACCCACAAAAAGGCCCACAATTTTGACGGCTTCGGCCAGCAGGCCTCCCCCGTTGTCTCGCAAATCGAGAATGAGGTTTTGTATTCCTTCGTTTTTCTTCAGAGTCAACACGGCATTTTCAATCTCCTGTCCGCAGTTGCTTCCGAACTCATCTAATTTTACATAACCCGTCTGCGGATTCACCATGCCATAATAAGGTACATTTTTGGTGCGAACAGAAACGCGGGTCACGGTTTTTTCTATTTGTACGCCGGCCCTTTCTACCAATAAAGTGACTGTGGTGTTGGGTGCACCACGCAAAAAAGCGCCCACATCGTTTGTGCTTTTGCCTGCCATGTCTTTTTCTGCAATGCGGCGCAAAATATCGCCCTGCCGTATATCGGCTTTGGAAAAGGCAAAACCGCGAAACACCTCACTTACAACGGGATAATTGTCTTTAATTACAATGCGACAGCCCACGCCACCGTATTCACCTTGTCTTTCAATCATGGCTTCTTCGGTTTGGGCTTCGGAATAGTAGTTGGTGTATGGATCGAGTGAAGCGAGCATGGCATCCAGTCCTTTGCGCATCAAATCGCCCGGATTCACGCCATCAACGAAGTTAATACCTACCTGTTTGTATGCTGCAGAAAAGATCTCAAGGTTTTTGCTGAATTCAAATAGGTCGTCGTAGGTTTTGTAGCCGGTAGACAACAAGAGGGAGCCTCCGGCCATTACCACCCATTTTTTCACGCGGATGCGGATTTCCATTGAGCAAAGTTAAGGACTAATTTAGTTGACAGTTTACAGTTGATAGTCGACAGTTTGTCCATGCCTGAATAATGTTGACCACTTTTTAATTGTTTAGCGGATTTCCATTGAACAAAGTCAAGGACTAATTTAGTTGGCAGTTTACAGTTGATAGTCGACAGTTTTCAATGCCTGAATAATGTTGACCACTTTTTAATGGTTCAGCGGTTTTGAGGTAGCCAGTTGTACTGATTAGAGGTTATTGTTGAATTCTATCGGACTACACTCAACACGCGCGCGCGCAAAACCTTCCAGGTTTAATACAAGACCTTCCAGATTGACAGTTAACATGCTCCGATAGCAAGAATGAAACCCACGGCCTATTCAATAGTAATTTGTATCTTTAATTATTCATTTTTTCCCATTTAGAAATGGGTTTCATCATCAGAAACTTGACAACTCCAGCGCCTTTCCCCTCAGTGTCGTCGTACTCGCGCTTTCCACCAGCACCTTTACCAAGTCTCCTTTTTGGTAGTTCTCTTTGGGAAAAACCGTTACCACATTCTGATCGTTTCGCCCCATCCATTCTTCGGTACTGCGCTTGCTTTCGCCCTCTACCAAAACCTCAACAACTTTGCCAATGTATTTCTGGTTTTTGGCTTTTGATATGTCATTCTGCAGTGCAATGATTTCCTGCAATCTGCGACCTTTTACCTCCTCAGGTATGTCGTCTGTTAGCTTTTTCGCAGCCGGTGTTCCCGGCCTTTCGCTGTATTTATACATGTAGCTGAAATCGAACTGCGACCATTCCATTAAACTCAGCGTATCGCGATGTTCCTCCTCGGTTTCGGTGCAAAACCCTGCAATAATGTCGCAGCTGATGCCACAATCCGGCAGAATGTTCCTAATCATACTAACCTTGCCCATATACCATTCCCGGCTGTAATTGCGGTTCATCACCTCCAAAACACGGGTGTTACCGCTTTGTGCCGGCAAATGAATGTAATTGCACACATTTTTAAATCTGGCCATAGTTTCAACAACCTTTTCGGTAATATCCCGCGGATGACTTGTGCTGTAGCGAATGCGCATTCCGGGGGCAGCAGTGGCCACCATTTCCAGCAGGTCGGCAAAATCAACGCTAAGGGCTTTTTCCTCGTCGGTGAGGTTTTTGAATTCCTTTTTGGGACCGCCGCCAAACCACAAGTAACTATCTACATTTTGACCCAGCAGTGTTACCTCTTTATACCCCGCTGCTTCAAGTTCTTTGGCTTCTCTTACGATGCTCTCAGGATCACGACTTCTTTCCCTGCCGCGCGTGAACGGAACAACGCAAAAACTGCACATGTTGTCGCAGCCACGCATGATGCTAATGAAAGCCGAAACGCCATTGGTGTTGAGACGAACGGGATTCAAATCGCCATAAGTTTCCTCACGGCTGAGCAATACATTGATGGCCCTGCCGCCTTCATCTACTTCGGCAACCAGTTTGGGCAATTCGCGGTAACTGTCGGGGCCGGCCACCACATCAACCAGTTTTTCTTCCTCAAGCAGTTTGTCCTTCAACCTTTCGGCCATGCAGCCCAGCACCCCAATAATCAAATCGCGGTTCTGTTTTTTGTTCATCCGAAGGTGTTTCAGCCTTTCTCTGATGCGCTGTTCCGCATTGTCGCGAATGGCGCAGGTATTCAGAAAAATAACATCGGCATCAAATTCATCTCGGGTGGTGGTAAAACCATGTTCACCCATAATGGATGCGATGATTTCACTGTCGCTGAAATTCATGGCACAACCATAACTTTCAATATAAAGTTTGCGGGTGTTTGATAAAGTTTCTGCTTCTTTAACTTCGGCTAATTGCATTCAATTGGCAAATTTACATCAGAGTTGCTTAAACACTTCTGCAATAAATTCGTGGTGCTGAACAATTTGTTGAAAGCCATGCCCCACAAATGCATGTAATTTGTAGTTATGATTTTGATAACCGGTTCCAATGGCCTTTTGGGGCAAAAACTCACGGATTTGTATCTGCAACATCCTGAAAAACCCTTTGTAGCCACAGGAAAAGGCGCAAACCGACACCCAATCAAAGTCGGTTATGTGTATGAAGATGCCGACATTACCGACCATGGCAGAATGCGTGAATTGGTTGAAAAATACCGCCCCACCGCCATCATTCACACAGCAGCCATGACCAATGTGGATGCCTGCGAAACGGATAAGGAAGTCTGCGTGGCTTTGAATATTGATGCCGTAGAAAACCTGGCTAAATTGTCAACGGCATTCGGAGCCCGCCTCATTCACCTCAGCACAGATTTTATTTTCGACGGAACGCACCCCATGTACACCGAGGAAGAAGAACCAAATCCCCTGAGCTATTACGGCTGGAGCAAATGGGAAGGCGAAAAACGGGTGATGCAATTTGCCAAAGACTTTGCCATTTTACGCACCGTACTCGTTTATGGCGTTGTGGCCGACATGAGCCGCAGCAACATTGTTTTGTGGGCTTACAACACTTTGAAAAACGGAAGTCCTGCAAAAGTGGTAAACGATCAGTACCGCACGCCCACCCTTGCTGAAGACTTGGCCATGGGTTGCTTTCTGGCCGAAGAAAAAAACGCCCAGGGCATTTACAACATCTGCGGACCCGATTACATGGGCATTCACGAACTGATGGAAAGAATGGCGCAGTTTTTTGATTTCAAACTGGATAACATCACATTGGTAAGCAGCAACACATTGAATCAACCGGCAAAGCGCCCACCCATAACTGGACTGGATATTACCAAAGCCATTCGCGATTT
>CANHCW010000066.1 GCA_947459165.1 Flavobacteriales bacterium | reverse complement strand
CCTGGAAACTACCGCTGTACCTTTCAGATTTAGATATTCCATTGTTTGAAAGAGCCGATCAAATGGCCGCACTGTGGGGATTGAGTTTTGCCGGAAGTCCGCACCCCGACGAAAACCTGGTACACGGACAAATTCTTCAGCTTGCTGATGACGAACTCGAAGTGCGCTTCGTTCCCGGGCACGCACCAGGCCACATGGTTTTTGTCAGTCACAGCAATGAATTTGCAATTTGCGGCGACACGCTGTTTGCTGGCAGCATTGGCAGAACCGATTTGCCCGGAGGCAATCATGAGTTGCTTCTGCAAAGCATCAGGGAACAACTTTTTACCCTTCCCGATCATTACACATTGTACCCGGGACATGGACCATTAACCACCGTTGGTGCCGAACGAAAAAGCAATCCTTTTTTTCAGGGAACATAACCTAACTATATTGTCGGAACTAAGATACAACCTTGATTTTTTTATCGCCGGGCTTAAAAACCTGGGGCTAACACATGTTGTAATCAGTCCGGGTTCAAGGAATGCCCCCATCGTTGCAGGATTTTTAAGAGTTGGCGGGTTTAATCTGCTTTCTGCACCCGATGAAAGGGCGGCAGCATTTATGGCTCTGGGTTCGGCACAAGCCACAGGTAAGGCCTGCGCCGTAGTTTGCACAAGCGGAACTGCAGTTCTCAATCTGTATCCGGCAATTTGCGAAGCCTATTACCATCAAATACCGCTTCTGGCTATTACTGCCGACAGACCTGAGATGATGATTGATCGCTGGGATGGACAAACGATTAGGCAAAAAGACATTTTTGAAAAACACATTGTCGGTTCATATCATTTCAACACCGACCTTCACCTGAAAACCGCAGAGGAAGAAGCACGGCAGGTTGCCATACAAGCCTGGGAAAATGCGCATAACAGCACCCAAGGACCCGTTCACATTAACATTCCACTTTCGGAACCCATTTACTCCGGCATAGATTCGAAACCTTTTCATTTTGAAAACCTCCCTGAATCAACGGATATAGCACAAAATCAGTCATTCCAAATTCCTGAAGACATTCTTCAAAGCCATAAAGTGCTGATTTTGGCAGGCCAAAGCCTACCCAACTACGAACTCCAACAAGCTTTGAATTCACTGGGAACCAAACTGCCTGTGCTGGCTGATATTTTATCGAATGTTCATGGCGAAAACACCTTCTCAGGAACAGAAAAAAGAGCTCTGTATAACGGCATTTCTGCACCTGAAATTTTAATCACTACAGGAATGAGTGCTGTGAGTAAAGCTTTGAAAGAATGGCTAAGAAACAACAAGCCAAATAGGCATTACCACATTTCCGCCGGCACATTTGTGGCAGATCCCTTTTTCACACAACCCGTTCACATTCAGTGCAACCCGGCAATTTTTTTCAATGAGCTGAATGAACTAGCACTAAACAGAGAATTTGATAAATACAAAGCAGAATGGCAACAGTTTGAAACCGAAACAGAAGAAGAAACGCAACTGGTTTTTGACATTTTAAATGAAATGCACGAAAACGATGCAGTTCACCTAGGCAACAGCATGACTGTGCGACAAGCCAACAGTTGCATTAATGTGAAAGGCCATTTTTATGGCAATCGGGGAACAAGTGGAATTGATGGCAGTATCAGCACCGCCTGCGGCTATGCCTGGAGCCACGCGGAACAAAGGGTTGTATGCATCAGCGGAGACATTGGTTTTCTGTATGACAAAAATGCATTCTGGTGCAATCCCATGCCGGAAAACCTAAAAGTCATTGTAATCAATAATGGGAAAGGCCGCATTTTCGATAAAATTGAAGGCCCCGGGAAATTGGAGAGTTTAAGGCCTTACATTCAAACCCCTCATAACCTGAGTGCAGAGTACATTGCTAGGCACTTTGGTATTGCCTGGAGATCTTTCAACTTAAAGGAAAGTAATAAAGGTGTAATTGGCCAATTCCTTAAAGAACCGGGCAGTGGCATTTTGGAAATTTTCTCTGCTGATTAAACGGGCTTAACTTACAGTTTCATGCGCGACAGTTCGCGCTGAACATCTTTTTCCTTCAGATCGTCGCGTTTATCGTGGGTTTTCTTACCCGGCCCTACACCCATTTCGAGTTTAAAAATGCCTTTTTCATTTTCAAACAACCGAATGGGAAACAAGGCAATCCCTTTGTTTTTGGCAAGGATTGTAATTTTTTTAATTTCCTTTTTGTTCAGCAGTAATTTGCGTTGCCGCAGAGGTTCGTGCTGACCGAAACTTCCCTGCCTGAAAGGAGAAATGTGCATATTCAGCAACCACACTTCACCTTCTTCCACATAACAATAGGCATCGCCCATGTTCACATTGCCATCCCGTATACTCTTTACTTCGGTGCCCGTGAGTTGAATGCCTGCCACATATTTCTGCTCAGCGTGGTAATTAAACCCCGCTTTGCGGTTCAAAATTTCAATGGGCTTTTTTTTACTCACGGTTTTAAAGTTGAAACAAGTTGTTTCAGTTTATCCTTTTTCAGAATTTTTTGTCCTTGGGTGCCTTCCGCCACCAGTCTATCTCCCACTTTCACTTCAAATCGGCAGTCGATGGCATTTCCCTGCAATCGAATGATTTCAGCTTCAATGTTTACGGATTCGCCCAACAACGCAGGACTTTTGTGTGTGATATTTAAAAACACACCAATTCCTTCTTCGTCATCATCTTTCATGTTCAGCACAAACTGCCGGCATGCCCACTCAGCATCACGCCCCAAAGCAAAAGTTCCGTAAAATGGATGCACAACGCCGGTTTCAAACTCAGCAAGGTCGGCTTCCGACACCACTTTGGTCAGGTTCCATTTTTCGCCGATAGAATAAATGTCTTTGATACCTGTCTCCTTTTTATTCAGCTACAGCCTGTTCAACAGCGGCGACGGAAATCTCCAGATGCGATGCTTCGAAAATACATTCGCCTTTTCTGACGAGCAGCAATTGTGGTGACTCGTGGTGCACGGCAAACTTTTCAGCGATGAGATTACTTAAACTGCGGTATTGCAGCAAATCGAGGAAATACAGCTTTTGCTTTAAACTGCCGCGATTTAGTCGGTCGAGAGCCATAGAGCTGATTGAACAGCGGGTGCTGTGTTTAAAAATCACCACATCTTCGGTAAACGACTGCTGTACTGCCGCATCAATAATTTCTGCCGAAACTATATCTATGCGGTTCAGCATTACTTTTTTACCGCGACTCCGGGATTGGCCTTACCCACTGAAGGGCAGCGATCTTGCTTGCGAAACAATCCGCATGAAGAAAGAATGCTGCATAGCAGAACGGCGATGATTACTTTTGCCTTGTTCATGATTTCTGAAATTTATTGCAAATTAAAAACTTTGGAAGGAAACGACCTTGATTTAAAACGATTTGTTGATGAGATTTATTCGGATACTGCCGCAAAATCTTTTTCATACAATCCGTTCAACGATGCACTTTCTTCCTTTTTAATTGAGCAGAAACTATGCCGAAAAAAAGCCACTGACAAATTGCCCTCCTGGGTGCAGGCAAATTGTCTTTTTGCCACAGTACCTCTGGAGCAGGCCACTTCAGAAAGAGTTGCCAAGGCCAAAGCTTCATTGTTCAAGGGTGAAAAACTACTCAGCCTAACCGGAGGATTGGGTTCAGATGAATGTGCCTTTTCGTCATCTTTCAACAGCATAGTAGGACTGGACACCGATTATTGCCTGAATGTTTTGGCCCGCATCAACAATCGGCTGCTTGGTTTAAATAACATTCAGAGAGTGGATGATTCGGCGGAAAATTTTCTTGCCCGGAACAACACCACATTTGATGTGATTTACAGCGACCCCGACCGCAGACCCGGAGGGAACCGTATTTCGTCAGATGCCCGCCTTTATACTCCCAATGTTTTTGATTTGTATAATCAACACCAAAAACAAGGCGAACGCTGGCTTACCAAATTAAGTCCAATGACAGACCTCACCTGGATTCGCAGGCAATTCAACGCGCCTTGCCGCATTTATTTGTTTTTTTACAAAAATGAAATTAAAGAATTGCTGGTTGAAACCGCAGATGCGATTAAAGACGAAAACATCATCGTTTCGGTTGAAAACGAAGATGCCTACACCGTTTTTGATGACCAAAATTTAAATCCTTTAGCTAAGCATGATTTTGAGGTTTTTTGCGAGTTGAGTGCGGCGACAATCAAAGTCGGTTTTGGGAAAAAACTGGCTGACAATTGCCATTGGCAACCTGAAAATAGCGGCACCTATTACACGGGAACAACAACGGTAAATCCTGCACTGAGCAGGTGTTTTAGAATAATTGAACGATTGTCGGGCTCGCTGAATGAGATGGGCGAAACCATTCAGAAATTGGGCATTTCGCAGGCGAACATCAGCGCCCGAGATTTTGTGGCTGATTCGACAGAGATAAGGAAAAAACTCGGTTTGAAGGACGGCGGTGAGAACTACCTGTTTTTTACAGGAAAGAGTAAGATCAAAAAAGGATTTGTGTGCCGAAAAATAGGTTAAGGTTACCCTTTTTTCTCTGAATTGGCTTTTTGCACATACTTCTCCAACGCAGCCAACATACTGGGGCTGTCTGGTGCGGGAGCTGGAATGTCGAGTATGAGATTGTGATCGAGAATGGCTTTTTGGGTACTTTCGCCGAAACCTGCAATGCGGGTGTTGTTCTGAACAAAATCAGGGAAGTTGTCGTTCAGCGACTTTATATCCGCAGGGCTGAAGAACACAAGAATATCATAAAACACTTCTCTCAGGTCGCTGAGATCGCTGCTCACGGTTCTGTAGATAATGCATTCTTTGAAATTCAGGTTGTGTGCAGCAAAAAAATCAGGAATGCCGGGTCGACGAATATCGGAACAGGGAAAGAGAAATTTCTCACCACTGTGATTCTTCATCAAATTCAGAAAATCCTTCTCAGTTCCTTTTCCATGAAACATTTTGCGTTTGCGGGGAACGATGTATTTCTGAACATAATTGGACACATTCTCGTTAACGCTGAAATACTTGGTATCGGGTGGCATTTCCACTTTCATTTCAGCAGCCATTTTAAAGAAATTGTCCACCGCATTTTTGGCGTTGAAAATGATTGCCGTATAGTCCAGAAAATTCACTTTCTGCCTGCGAATTTCCTTTGCTGTAAGTGGTTCAATGTGAATGAATGACCTGAAATCAATTTTCAGCTTATACTTTTTGGCAAAATCTTCATACACATTTTTCCCGGGTTCAGGCTGTGGCTGTGTGATGAGGATGCTTTTTACTTTGTTTTCTCTGTCGTTCATTGAGCCCGGTATATTCTCAGGAGGAGATTGACTAATATCGCGTTAGGAAGTAATTCGAAGGTGCAAAAATACAAAATATGTGCGAATGTGAGGGGTTTTTCTCCAATAAGTGTAATAGCCTCTGCCAGCAATCGAATGCCAAGCCAGGCAAAGAACAACCCTGCAAGCATTTCTCTCATGATTTCGAAATCGAATCTGCCGGCATTAAAATAGATGATATTGACAGCAGGAAAGACAGCAAAAGAAAGAATAAAGTCCATGCTAATCTGACGATGCATCATTCGTTGCAAAAAATCACCGGTATTCAAAACATAGGACTGCAATCTTTGAAGCCCATAAACAGCTCCTTTGTAAAGGACAACGGCAACAATCAGCAACAAATAGAAGAAAGCATTATTCAGTTGCACATAACGGCTGTATAGAACAATAAGCAAAATCAACTGTCCGAGTACCAAATTGGAAATGACCGCATTCAACAGACTTCCTCCGGTTGAAGACAAACTCGACTCAGCGACCAGTTCATCGAAATAATGCCGATTGAACACACCCCTGATTCTGAGTGAAAATTGTTTTGGGAAAGCCGTTCGGTAATAAATGAACAGGGCTAAAACAATGAGACTGACAAAAAAGAACCAGATTTTCCCCTGCCCTCGCCTGTAATAGGCCGGATGCAAGAAAGGATCGAAGGGATCCTGCTTTTTGGGAATGATTTTCGAGGGAAGATTGATGCTGAATTTTTTGAACAGCACTTTCCTTGTCGAGTCGATTCTGAGGCTGTCAATGAACGGATGCCTGAAATACTTTACTTTTTTTGTTGAATCGGCACCTTTATTCGACTCCGTTTTGGTTTCTTCTTTACCACTGGTGTTTTGAGCCTGGGTTAAAGAAACCATGAACAACAGCAGTATGAATAAAATTCGCTTCAATATTTTAAAATGCGCTGCCAATACCCAGGTGAAACTTAGAATTATTTAAATTGAATGGCATTCCCTGATCGGAGCCCACTGCCCAGCAAAGTTGCAATATGCCTGCTCCGGTTCTAAAGGAAGCGGCTATGCCTGTGCTGAAAGGCACGCCCGTTGCCGGTCCGCCGATCCCGGTTTTATTGCTGTACCTGGCCACTGCCAAAAATGGAGCTATAAAACCTGAATTCCCGGCCATAAATCGCAATTCTGTCATCGCAAGGTGAAAACTGTTTGCAAAAATACTCTGCTCATTGAAACCCCGGAGTGAATTCAGGCCACCCCACCTCGATAATTCAGAAAAAAACATTTTTGAAATGGCAATTTCTTCCCCCATAAAGCGATTTGCCAACACCATAAAACGCCCAATTGGCGTGTAAATCCAGCACTGATATTGAATTCTGTACTGAGATGTGCGCAAACTTCCAACTCTTTTCAAACTGTCATAAATATTTTCCTGAACACCGGCTCTGTTTTTCCACTGGAATTGGGCAAATTCAGGATCAGGAATCAAGGACCGGCTGCCGGCACCGAAACGAACAAAGCCCTGTATGCCTTGCTTTGGCGGTGTATTATAAGAAACCGAACCAAAGTCTGCTTCCCCAAAATACAACCACATTTTGCTGTTGTGATTGCCGGGTAAAACCTTTCTGTCGCGCACCGGAGCCACATCAGCATAGATGCGGGTAACTCCGGTAAAGTCAAATCCCAACTTCCAGCGCCACTTTTCGCCCGAAGGAAATTTAAGAACCAAACCTCTCCGAAAGCGGGAATACAGGGTGTCGAATTTTTCAAATCCGATAGAAATGCCTGAAATAAAAGGGCTCCCGGCCACATAAGGCAGTTCGGCATTCAGCTTTAATTCCTGAGAACGGACCTTGAAACTTTGCCAGCGAATGACCGCCGAACTTGCATTCCCGAACAACCCGTAAAAAGCAGCATCGAATTCACCGGTAAGAACCGGCCTTTGGCTTTCTCCTGTGGCCAAACCCAACATGGCATTGAGCCGGTCGGCACGATTTCTTCCGTAACCTGTATGTGTTTCAAAAACCCCGTCTTTAAATAACAATTCCTCCTTCCCTGTTTTTCCAATGCCCTCAATGGCAGACAGCGAAGATTGAAAATGTCTGAATTTTACCATTGAAAACGCCTGAGATTGAACAATGTCCGCCGATTGTTTCATAAAGCGGGGCGAAATAGTCATCCCCTTCACAATCATAGTATCCCAGGCACAAAACACTCCGGGATCCAACTCTTCCCGAATGTAAATACGGTTGGTTTGAAAACTATCCGGGCGAAATGAAATTTTAGCAAATGGTAACCCTTCATTCTCTAGCTGGGTGAGGGTTCGATCCAATCTTGCTGCCCTTTGCTGCGGGGTTTCAAAATAAACCGAATCGCCGGTTACTGTTGTTACAAACTTAAATTGTGTACCCGGATAAATGAGGATGTAATTGTCACTTTTTCTTTCGATGCGGGCAGTTAAATAGCCGCGGTTTTGCCAGGTTTTCAGCAGTTCACTTTCATCAAAAGAACTTTTCACCTTGAGAGAAATAACTGAATCCTCGTTTTGGGCCACACACAGTTGTGCTAGTCCTGAAAGGAGCAGCAACCATGTTTTTTGTGCCGTTTTTAAGAGGATGAAACGCAAACCGCTGCAAATTACGAACTTTGCGAAGATTGGCAGGGCTGTATATTCATATTCCTTATTGCAGGGCTGCCTGTACTTATTGTAATTTCCATTTCAGCACGGGCAAAACAGGTCGTGAGGAAATGACCGAAGCCATTGCAAAAGAGTACCTTTTTTTGCATGGGCATTTCGATTTACCTTGGCAAACCATTTATTTCGGAGGTGGCACACCCTCAGTTTTAGATCCGGCACAAATTCACCGGCTCATGCATCTTTTTAGGAAAAACGGGGGCATATCCGATCATGCTGAGGTTACCCTGGAGGCCAACCCCGAAGACATTAACGAAGAAAATTTGCTTCAATGGCAGTTGGCCGGAATAAACCGCCTTAGCATAGGGGTTCAAACCTTGAACAACGAAACACTGGCTCTGATGAACAGAAAGCACAGTGCAGAACAATCGATTGATGCAGTAGTAGAATCGCTGAAGGCAGGTTTCAATTCTGTCAGCATTGATTTGATATTTGGTGGATTTCATTTTTCGGCTGAAGAGTGGAAAAATACCCTTGAATGGGCATTCGATTGCGGGGCCAATCACATTTCGGCATACGGCTTAACAGTTGAGCCCAGAACCACCCTTCAAAAACAAATTGCCGCGGGCAAAATTCCGACACCGCCCGAGGAACAAATGTCCGAGGCCTATGGTTATTTATTTGAAGAGGCAAATCGGAGAGGTTGGGATTTTTATGAAATCAGCAACCTAAGCAAACCGAATTGCAGAGCAAGGCACAACAGCAATTACTGGTTAGGAAAACCCTACCTGGGATTGGGTCCGTCGGCACACAGTTTTGATGGAAAAAACCACAGGTGGTGGAATGTAAGCGACAACAAAAAATACATTCAACAAGCCAATGATAAACAGTTTCAACCTACTGATGAATGGCTGAATACGGCTGATTTGTTCAATGAATTATTAATGACTTCGCTGAGAAAAACAGAAGGTATTAACAAAGCTGAAGCTGAAAAACTATTGCCCGGAATTTGGAAAAAAAAGGAGGGCGATTTACTGAAATGGCAAAACGAGAAAATGATTGAACTAAATGAGAATTTCATTCAACTCACATTAAAAGGAAGACTCTTTGCTGATGCAATTACCGCCGATTTGATGGTTTGAGGCAAAGTTTAGCTTCTACTGTTTTTATTTAGAACAATTACAATTAGTGACAAATCAATGGATCAAAACAAAAAATGACAATTTAAATTTTACTAAACTTAGGTTTATCAAAAAAATTATAGTTTAATTTGCTTAGACTTATCTTTGGGGGGGAGTACTCCACCCCGAACAATCAATATCAAAAATAATGATGAAGAAAACATACTCACTAATCATCAAAACCCTCCTTCTCCTTGCGTTGGGCTTTCAATTTCAGAATGGTGAAGCGGCCTGTGCTTCGACCAGAAAGATAGGCATTGCCTGGGGCAATCCTACCAAGTGTAACACCTACAATTTTGAAGCAACAAATGCATTGAATGGTTGCTTTAAATTCACCTGGAAGATTTTGAACAGCGCTGGCGGAGTAGTGGTTACCAAAACCGGCAGAACTTTTTCTCAGGCATTCAGCAGCAATGGTTCATACAGTGTAAAGTTAACCATTGCCGACACCTGCAACAGATGTGACACGGTCATTTCAAAAACACTTACTGTCAATTGCAGCAACTGCAGTTTTGCAGGCCTTTCCTCAAGTTTGTCGATCAAGTGCCGAACCATTACCCTGGAAGCAAAAAACCTAAACAATGGTTGTTTAAAGTACCAGTATTGGGTGATGGGAGGAAGCGGCACTTCCAGTCCCATCGCACTTAGTCCTGGCAGACTTGCGTCATACACTTTCACGACAAATGGAAGTTATTACACCAAACTTCAGGTACGGGATACCTGCAAGGGTTGTGACACCTTCATCTACCAGCAATTCTCCATCAATTGCAATCCATGCAGCTTTGTACCTGATTTCACCTTTATTGCTGACTGCAGAAAGGTTAAGTTCACTGCCACGGCCAAAGGAGCCCCGGGTGGTATCAGTTATAGCTGGACTTACGGGGATGGCGGAAAGGGAACCGGTGCAAATTCTTACTATTCTTATGTGAAAGATGGCGTTTACAAAGTTTGCGTACTTGCCACCTGGAAGGATTCAATAACCGGTGAAACCTGCAAAAAAGAAGTTTGCAAAGAGGTTAAAATCAGTTGTAATGCCCCTTGTAATATCAAAGGTGACTTTACATTCAAGGTTTCAGCAGGTGGCTCAGTGAAGTTCATTGCGAGCAGCAATACGGGATTTACTTACACATGGACCTTTGGAGACGGAGGAACCGGAACGGGAATCGATCCTCAGTACCAATACAAGAAGTCAGGCAAATACACAGCTTGTGTTAAAATTTGCGATAAAACAGGTCGTTGCTGCACCACCGTTTGTAAAACAGTGATTATCGAAGAGCCGTGTAACATAAGAGGCTCATTCACCTTTAAAGACCTGGGCAATGGGAAAATACAATTTCAGTCATACAGCAGTTCAGCAGGTGCAACCTACACCTGGGATTTTGGGGATGGCAACACAGGAACAGGAACCAACCCGGTTAACACCTACAAAAAGCCCGGAACTTACAAGGTTTGTGTAACCATCGTTTCCGCCAACAAGCGTTGTAAAACTGTTATTTGCAAACAAGTGGTTGTATCCTTTCAGGAACGCTGTAACTGGAGTAAAGCCGGCTTTTCCGCTACCGCAACAACCAAGTGTGGAAGCTATTCGCTTGAAGCATTTAACTTGGCTGACACCTGTGTTTCTTACAGTTGGACAGTAAACGGAGTTGCGTTGGATTTAACCGGAGGTCGCCTGAAAACCGCTAACTTCTCTTCAAATGGGGTTTATAAAATTTGCCTCAAACTAACGAACAAGTGCAGAAAGTGCGACACCACCATTTGCAAAGAGGTAAAAGTAGACTGCTTCCCCAAATCTTGCAATTGGCGCACCAAGGCTCCGGATTACACCTATTCACTTAAATGCCCTACACT
>CANHCW010000065.1 GCA_947459165.1 Flavobacteriales bacterium | reverse complement strand
TGGGGAAGCACAGTTTTTAATTTGGTGACCGGCACCAGCAACGCAGGGCAAACTAATGAGACGGTTACTCCTTCAAATGCCAATGTCAATTCAATTCATGCAACCACAGGAAACCCAACTACCGGCATTGATGGTCCTGTAAGAGTAGGAGTCTATGCCACCTCTTCAAGCAACAGGGAAAGTTCAGGTGCCGGTTATTACGGCTGCATGGAACTCAGCGGAAGTTTGTGGGAAAGAACAGTATCTATTGGTAATGTGTGCGGCAGGGTTTACACGGGCATTCACGGAGACGGCTCATTGGATGCCTCAGGTTATGCCAATCAGAGTTTCTGGCCTGGAAGCACTGCTTATGGCGCAGGCAGAAGAGGCGGTCAATGGACAGCTCACAACCGTTACTGGAGGGTAGCCGACAGATGGTCTGCATCCTTAACTGCGGCTTGTACCTGCGCATGGAACGGTGGTCGCGGTGTGAGAACTGCCCCCTGATAAAAGACTATTTGGAATATCTGTTAGTATAATGATGCTGTTTCGGCTCAATAGCAAACGACAAGGGTTAAAGCCTTATCTTGTGCTGTTTTTGTTGTCAGTTACTTCACTTGCGTGCGCCAACAACATTCTGGTGAGCAATGTGTCATTAACCGGTCGTGATGTAAGCGCAGGAGTAAACAATGCTTCCAATTTTATTAAAATAAAATTCAATTTGAGTTGGGAGAACTCCTGGCGCTGGAACAGCAGCGCAGGAAGCATTTCTTACATCGGTGTTATTTCCGGAGGCAGTGGTTACACTTCTGCTCCTTCCGTTTCTATTTCAGGTGGTGGCGGTTTCGGTGCCAGCGCAACAGCTACAGTGTCGGGGGGAAAGGTTACAGGTATCTCCATCACAAATGCGGGTTCGGGCTACACATCCCTGCCAACAATTAGCTTTTCAGGAGGTGGAGGATCGGGTGCAACAGCCGCAGCCTACATTTATAGTTGGTGGGACGCAGCATGGGTTTTTGTAAAATACAGGGTTGGCGGCGGTGAATGGCAACACGCCAGCCTGAACGATACTTTTCACACCATGCCTTCGGGTGCGTCTTCTTACATTGGTCTGCAGGATTTTTCAACTGCGTTCAACGCGAGCACCAATCCCGGTCTGGGTGCTTTTATTTACCGCAGTGCAGCAGGCAGTGGCAGCAATACTTTTAACAATGTGGAATTGCGATGGAATTATGGCAGAAATGGCGTGAACGACAATGCGGATGTGGATATCAAAGTATTCGCAGTGGAAATGGTATACATTCCTATGAGCCCCTTTTACGCAGGTGATGGAGAAACAACTTCTCCTGCAAGTAAGGCCGGTTTCCGAGATGGAGCCGTTAATTCACCTCTGCAAATTACAAGCGAAAGCTCATTGACATTGGGTGGCACATCATCCGGAAATTTGGCCAACAATATGCCTTCGTCATCTCAACAATTTCCAATTGATGATTTCAGCAGTTCTACAACCCAAACTTTGCCCGGTGCCTTCCGAAAGGGATATGCGGCATTTTACTGCATGAAGTACGAGGTTTCTCAGGGTTTGTACCGTGATTTTCTCAATACACTCACCTACACACAGCAGGCTGCTAGAACCACCACAGCACCCAATAGTTCGGCAGGCACCGGCGCGTTGAGCTCTTCCAATGCCAATCGAAATGGTATCGATATTCAAACTGCGGGCACGGCAACAACCACCCCCGCAGTGTACGCTTGCAACCTTGATGGTGATGCGATTTATAATGAAAACAACGATGGAGAATTCATTGCTTGTAATTTTCTTACCTGGCCCCACCTTGCCGCTTATCTCGATTGGTCGGGGTTGCGTCCCATGAGTGAGCTGGAGTATGAAAAAGCATGCAGGGGAACGAGGAGTGCCGTGGTGGGTGAATTTGCCTGGGGCAATACCACCATCACTACAGCTGGGAATATCACCAATTCTGGTTTAACAAATGAAAGTTGCAATACCAGCAATGCAAACTGTGTGAGAAATAACGATCCCTCAGTTGCAGGCCCTATGCGCGCCGGCGTATTTGCTACTACTGCAACAAACAGAACTGAATCAGGCGCGAGTTATTGGGGTGTGATGGAAATGTCAGGAAATGTTTTTGAAAGAGCCGCATCCTTAGGTAGCAGTACGGGAAGAGCCTACACTGCCGTGCATGGAAATGGCAGTTTGAGCACAGCCGGTCATGCCAACCAAAGCAATTGGCCCGGTATTTCCTCAGGCCTCGTAACCACAGAAGTGGGTGCGGGACTCAGAGGCAGTTCATGGCTGAACGCCGGAGATCACAAAGTTTCCAGTCGTGCATATGCCAATTTCGTAGCCACCAATTTCAGTGATATGGGTGGCCGAGGTGTAAGAAGTGCTCCGGGTATTTCCATTAGCGCCGGCGTATCAGGTCCATAATAGAATCCAAAATGAAAAAATTCAATCTGTTAAAAGCGACGAACATGTTTAAAGGGATTGCCTTACTGTCCCTGCTTTTACCTAGCTTGACTTATGCTCAGTTTAGCGGTGGAAATGGCCGTGGCGATGTTGTGAGTGATGCATCTGTCAGCTTCTACGGAGAAAATATGTATTATGGCGGAGTGGGTAGGGGCGATGACGATTTCACCTTAAACGGTTCCTTACTCGATGCTTCTGTAATGTATCACGGTGGTGCAGGAAGGGGTGATTCGGTACTAACACGCCTGAGTATCATGCTTTCTGAATCTTTCATGTACTCGGGTGGAACAGGAAGGGGTGATTCTACTTTTACTGTCCCCAACATCATGCTTTCAGATAATTTAATGTATGCCGGGGGCACCGGTAGGGGAGACGATTTGCTTACCCGCACCGATATAATGCTCGCCGATAACTTAATGTATGTTGGCAGCACGGGTCGTGGTGATGATGTTATAACCCGCACTGATTTAATGCTTACCGACAACTTGATGTATGTTGGCAGCACAGGTCGTGGTGATGAAGTGTTAACCCGAACGGATTTAATGCTTACCGACAACTTGATGTATGTTGGTAGCACAGGTCGTGGTGATGATGTCATAACCCGCACTGATTTAATGCTTGCCGACAATTTAATGTATGTTGGAAGCACAGGTCGTGGAGACGATGCTTTAACCCGCACGGATTTAATGCTTACCGATAACCTGATGTATGTTGGAAGCACTGGTCGTGGTGATGATGTATTAACCCGCACGGATTTAATGCTTACCGATAACTTAATGTATGTTGGTAGCATAGGTCGTGGAGACGAAGCATTAACCCGCACGGATTTAATGCTTACCGATAACCTGATGTATGTTGGAAGTACAGGCCGTGGCGATGATGTATTAACCGGCACCGATTTAATGCTTACTGATAATCTGATGTACTTAGGTAGCACTGGCCGTGGCGATGAACAAATGACCATCACTTCCCAGATGCTGGAACCCAATTTGATGTACAGGGGCAGCACCGGCCGCGGTGATGTGGTTAGCGCAACATTGACAAGGGTTGTAAGTGGAAAGGTGCTGTGGCGCGGTGGGCAGGTCGCAACCCGCGAAACCGATTGGAATCAGGCCGGAAACTGGTACCCGGCAGTTATTCCCGGAACCGGCGACGATATTGCCATTGAAAACAATGGCAACGGCTATGAATTGACATTGGATAAAAACCGCTGGATCAATTCACTCGATTTTAACGGTGCCGGTAAAGATGTTATTCTAGGCAACAATAACTTGGTTATTGCAGGAGGTGAAACAAGCGGCGCGGGAGCTTCAAGTTATCTCAAAACCAACGGCACCGGCTGTGTTAGAATGCCTATACCCAGTGGTCAGTCCAGATTTTTTCCAATTGGAAACAGCACCTACAACCCTATAACAATCACCAATAACACAGGTACACAGGACTCATTCTGCGCCCGTGTGGTAGATGAAGTTTACCTGCGCGGTTTAACAGGCAATCCCGCTTACAACATCCCCAGAGTAAAACGCAGTTGGGTGATCGAGAAAAGCAGCGGTAACTCCAATGCAGGCAGCGGTGTGAATTTTCAATTTAACTGGAACTTTGGCGAGGATTCAGCCGTGGTAAACATGGTAATGTACTATTGGGATGGTAACAATTGGGTTAAATTTACCAACGGTTCCTCTAACCTCTATCAATACAACTATACGGCATACAAGGGTAATTTTGGGATCTTTGCCCTGGGCGACGATCTGTCCACTTTGCCCGTTTCCTGGCTGTACATGTATTGCAAACGCTTAACCGAACAGTCAGTGATGTTGAACTGGGGTACAGGAATGGAGCAAAACAGCAAAGAGTTTGTTGTACAACGCAAAACCGGTTCGTCGCAGTATACTGATATTGCCCGTGTGGCATCGGCAGGAAACAGTTACGAACCCATGCATTATCGCTTCATCGATCAGCAAGCCCCGGCAACTGCCACTCAGTACCGCATAAAACAAATTGATGCCGATGGAACCGAGAGCTTTAGCTCTATTTGTGTAAGCAATGCTGCAGGATATGATGAACAAAATATTCTGGTGATGCCTGTACCCGCCGACAAGGAATTGCAAGTGGCCTTACAGGGCTTTAACGAAGCGTTCAAATGCACACTAATTGATGCTTCGGGCAAGGTGGTGCTGCAAACCGAAAGCAGCCAAAGTGCAACAACACTGCCCACCCACAACCTTGCGCCTGGCATCTACATCCTTCAACTTTCGGCTCCCGGCTTGCTCAAGTACGAAAAGGTACTCGTCAACCACCCTTGATGCTCGCTGTTACAGGGGAAAAAATCCCTGCTTCTTTTGGTGTTTTTTACCGAAACTTGCGCTAATATTTTGCTTACCGATTTCTTCAGTCGAACCCACAATTACCTGCGCATTTCCCTCACGGACAATTGCAACCTGCGCTGTTTTTATTGTATGCCCGACGAAGACATTGCCTGCACCCCGAACGCAGCCATGATGTCGCCCGATGAAATCGTGCAATTGGCCGGCATTTTTGTAAATCTGGGAGTGAATAAAATCAGGCTCACCGGTGGAGAACCCCTTGTGAGAAAAGAGTTTGCTCACATTTTAAGCCGTTTGTCAACCCTGCCCGTTGAGCTCACCCTCACCACCAACGGTATTTTGCTCGATAAGCACATCGATGCGCTGAAACAGGCCGGTGTGCGAAGCCTCAACATCAGCCTTGATACGCTGAACCGAGACAAATTTACCCTGCTTACCCGTCGCGATCAGTTGCAAAAAGTGCTGGAAAACATTGAGTTGTGTTTGCAGCAGGGCCTGCACACCAAGGTGAATGTGGTGGTAATGAAAGGCATTAATGAAAACGAAATTACCGACTTTGTGCACTGGAGCATCGAAAAGCCGCTTCATATCCGTTTCATTGAATTCATGCCCTTTGCGGGTAACCGCTGGATGCCGGAAAAGGTTTATCCTATGCAGCAAATTTTGAGTGACATTGAAACCCGATACAAATTCATTTCGTTAGGCAAAGAGCCACATGCCACCGCCCGAAAATTCTTTGTGGAGGGTAGCCAAGGCAGTTTTTCGGTCATCAGCACCATGAGTCATCCTTTTTGTGGTGATTGTAATCGCTTGCGACTTACGGCAGACGGGAAAATGAGAAATTGTCTGTTCGCAAGCACCGAAGCAGATTTACTCAGTGCCCTGCGAAAAGGCGAGCCGGTTCAACCTCTCATTGAGGCGACCGTAAAAGCCAAAAAGGAAATGTTGGGCGGGCAATTCAATGCCGATTTTGAAAAAATAGACCCCGAACGATTGCAAAACCGTTCTATGATAAGCATTGGAGGATGATTAGCGCCACAGAAGCATCGAATATCCTGCAGTCTTTTCCGCTGCCCTTCAAAACACAGTGCATCCCATTGCGTCAGTCTGTGGGCAGCACCTGCGCCGCGGACATGGTTTCGCCGGTAGATATGCCCCCGTTTCACAACAGCGCCATGGATGGCTATGCATTTGCTTTTGCCGATTGGCAACAGGGAAAACCCCTGCGCATTGAAGGTGAATTGCAGGCCGGAGCCGGCAATTTACCCTTGCACAAACCCGGTACAGCGGTACGCATTTTTACCGGTGCGGTGGTGCCCGAGTGGGCAGATACGGTGGTGATGCAGGAAAAAACCCGTTGCGAGGGCGAATGGCTTTATGTTCTTGACGAAAACCTGAAATGCGGAGGCAATGTGCGACTCAAAGGCAGTCAAACCCTTGTAGGCCAAACCATATTGCGAAAAGGCACCCGCATGACTCCCGGTATTGTTGGTTTTCTGGCCTCACTTGGAATTGCCGAATTGGAAGTGGTATGCACTCCCAAAGTGGCCGTGGTTGTTACCGGAAACGAAATTGTGCAACCCGGTGAGAACTTACAACCCGGCCGAATCTATGATTGTAATAGCTACAGTTTAGCTGCAGCACTGCAGGTTTTGGGTTTGCAATGCAGCATTTACCATGCCATTGATCAGCGCGATGAGCTGAAAACAACCCTGAAAACGGCCCTTGAAGAATGCGATTTGCTGCTGGTAACCGGCGGTGTTTCTGTTGGCGATTACGACCTGGTGGTGCCTGTTTTGAACGAATTGGGAGTTGAAACCCGTTTTCACAAAATAAAACAAAAGCCCGCGAAGCCCTTGTTTTTTGGCACAAAAGGGGAGCAGCGCATTTTCGGACTGCCCGGCAATCCGGGTTCGGTGCTAACCGGCTGGTACGCATGGGTTCAACCCTATTTGTGGCAGAGTTGGGGAACCCGAACCGAATTTTTGAGGCAAAGAGCCACAATCATGAACGAACTGAAACACAAGCCCGGCTTAACCCTGTTTGCGAAAGGACTGTTGCGTGGCAACCGGGTGGAAATTTTAAAAGGGCAGGAGAGTTACCGCCTTGATGCTTTCGTTGAAGCAAATTGCTTTGTGGTGCTGCCCGATGATTCGGAGGGCGCCAACGCCGGCGACGAGGTGGAGGTGATTTTGTTTAATCCATCCTGAAATGACAACCGCCCTGCTGTTGTTTTGCTTTGCGCTGGTGGCTTTTTTGTACGCATCGGTAGGGCACGGCGGAGCCAGTGGATATTTGGCGGTGATGGCCATTTTGGGTTACGCACAGCAGTTTGCCAAACCCGATGCGCTGGTATTGAACATTGCCGTTTCGGCACTGGCATTTTACAACTATTACAGAGGCGGCTTTTTTCGCCTGCGGGATTTTTTGTGGCTGGCTGTGTTTTCTGTGCCGATGGCCTGGGTTGGAGGTTTAACCCGTCTTGATGATGTCGTTTACCACCGATTGTTGGCAGGCATGCTTCTCATTGCGGCATTTTCCGTCGTGTTTAGGCCGGCTGAACCTTCGCAAGTCAGACCCATCCCGATTTATTGGGCGGCATTTTGCGGTGCTTCTATTGGCTGGATCAGCGGACTCACCGGCATCGGTGGCGGAGTGATTTTATCCCCATTACTGCTGTTGGTCGGCTGGGCCAATCAAAAGCAAGCTGCGGCCCTCAGCGCGGCATTTATTTTGGTGAACAGCATCAGTGGATTTGCCGGTTGGTTGGGTCAGAATAAACCGTTGGATCCAAATTTGGTTTATATGATCCCCGTTGCGCTGGTCGCCGGTTTTGCCGGAAGTTACCTTGGTGCCGGGCGATACAAGTCAAAACAGCTAAAGTGGCTGCTGACGGCAGTACTTTTTGTTGCCTCGATTCGGCTGTTTGTGCAATAGAAAGTTTGTGCAAGCTCGGGTTTTTCGTTGCATCTTTGTTTCGTGAACGACATCACCCACAAAATTCACACCCTCAGAACCGCTGTGGCTGAAGCCACGCTTGAGGTAGGAAGCATTGGAACCCTGGCTGCCATACAGAAAAACGAAGTGCCCAAGGGCAATGTGTTTGAATTTGCCCGCGCCGCCGCACTGCTCGCAGTTAAAAATACCAGCAATGTAATTCCTGATTGCCATCCGTTGCCAATTGAATCGTGCAGCGTGAAAAGCGAACTCACCGACAAGGGCATTCAAATTACAGTCGAAGTAAAAACCATTTACCGCACCGGGGTAGAGGTTGAAGCCATGCACGGAGCTTCGGTGGCAGCCCTTACCATGTACGATATGCTCAAACCCATCGACAAATGCATTGAAATTCGTAACATTCGCCTCGTTTCCAAAAAAGGCGGCAAATCTGATTATACCGATATTCCCAAACGCGAGGTCCACGCCGCCGTGCTTGTCTGTTCCGATTCCATTTATAAAGGAAACAAGTTTGATAAAGCCGGAAAGGTGATTTCACAAAAGTTGGAAAAATACGGTGTGAAAACCGTGGAATACACCATCATTCCCGACGAATCCGACATAATACAGCGCAAAGTGGAGCAGCTGTGCGAACCCAAAGAAAAAATTGATTTGCTCATTTTTACGGGTGGCACGGGTCTCAGTCCGCGTGATGTAACCCCGGAATCGGTATTGCCGCTTTTAGACAGGGAAGTACCCGGAATCATGGAGGCCGCCCGCACCTACGGACAACAGCGCATGCCTTATGCGATGGTAAGCAGGGGCGTAGCCGGATTCAGAAATAAAACCCTGGTTCTCACCCTGCCCGGCAGCACCGGCGGAGCATCTGAAAGCATGGATGCCCTGTTTCCCTATGTGTTGCACCTGTTTCGTGTAGCCGATGGCGCCCGCCACGACGCGGTTTGACTGGCTTTGCCGTCGTTAATTGTAAAGACGCAGCATTTTGCGTCTCGTAAAACCCCACAATTCCATTTCCCGCATTTCATAAACCACAACCCAACCGTTCAACCCCGTTCGGGGTTGCGTAAAACCATCACACCATAACCCACGATTGCATCGTGGGCTAGGGTGTGGTTGAACCCCTCCGGGGTTCAACTAATCACCACCCTTCAACAGACTCAGGATGACAAAGTAATTATACGCTTAAATTTTACAAAAAATACTAACTCACAATTAAACAATTCAACCAATTAAACAATTCAACCAATAAACAATTCAACCAATAAACAATTCAACCAATAAACAATTCACTATAAAACAATTCACAATTAAACAACTCACAATTAAACAATTTACCATTAAACAATAAACCATTAAACAAATAAACAATTCCACTAATAAACTATTAAACAATTAAACAATACACAATTAAACAATCCCACAAACACACAATCCCTCGCTATCCCATAACTTCGCGCTATGCAATCCGAAAAAACGCAAATCATGGACCACCACGCCATACTCATCCGTATTGAACGAATGGCCTGCGAAATCTGCGAAAAACACATCAACAGCGGCACACTTTGGGTTTGCGGACTCAACGACCGCGGCTACTTCCTTGCCGGGCTGCTCTGCGAAAAAATCCGCGAAACACTTCCAAATCTCGATTGCAAACTCATACGCGTAAACACCAAAAACGGGGGAGTAGCGTTCGATTCACAAACCCAATTCGCAAACGCACATGTATTGCTTGTTGATGATGTAATCAATACCGGCGCCACCGTCATGCAGGCTCTTGTGAAAATTTACGAACAGGCACCGGCCAGCATCGGCACCGCCTTTTTGGCCAAACGCGAACATCGCTATTTTCCGGTAAAAGCCGATTATGTGGGCATTTCACTGGCCACCACCTTGCAGGAACATGTGGAATTCAACAACTCCGATTCCTCCAACCTTCGGGTACAACTCGCCTAGTTTTACCGTTTTTGGGTAAAAAAGCCCTGTTTTTTTCAGCCCGCTTCACCCTATTTTTGCCCTGCAATGACCGATCCTCGCGACATTCTCTCAGCCAAACGCCGTGAAGCCCTCGAAGGTGGCGGCGAAAAACGAATCGCTTCTCAGCACGCCAAAGGAAAACTTACGGCCCGTGAACGCATAGAATTGCTGCTCGACAAAGGCAGCTTCTGCGAAATTGGTGCGTTTGTTACGCACCGCAGTAGCGATTTTGGCATGGAAAGACAAAAGTTCTTGGGCGATGGAGTGGTAACAGGCTACGGCACTGTAAACGGCCGTTTGGTTTACCTTTTTTCCCAGGATTTCACTGTTTTCGGAGGTTCCCTCAGCGAAACTCACGCCGAAAAAATCTGTAAAATCATGGATTTGGCTCTGGAAAACGGAGCCCCGGTTATTGGTCTTAATGACAGTGGTGGAGCCCGCATACAGGAAGGCGTGGTGTCATTGGGCGGCTACGCTGATATTTTTTACCGCAATGTTATGAGCAGTGGGGTAGTACCCCAAATCAGCGCAATTATGGGTCCTTGTGCTGGCGGAGCCGTGTATTCACCTGCCCTCACTGATTTTATCATGATGGTGGAAAACAGCAGCTACATGTTTGTAACCGGCCCCAATGTGGTAAAAACCGTGACCAACGAAGATGTAAGCAGCGAAGACCTGGGCGGTGCATCAGTTCACAGCACCAAAAGCGGTGTAGCTCATTTCACAGCAGCCAACGAGGTGGAATGCATTCAAAACATCAAAAAAATGCTTTCCTACATGCCCCAGAATTGCGAAGAAAAAGCGCCTGCATTGCCATACCACGGTGGTCACGAAACCCGCGAATCGCTGAAAGGAATTGTTCCCGAAAACCCCAATCAACCCTACGACATGCGCGAGGTGATTGAACACATTGTAGACGAAGGCAGCTTCATGGAGGTACACCGTCTGTTTGCTGAAAATATATTGGTGGGATTTGCCCGCCTCGCCGGTCGCAGCATTGGTGTTGTGGCCAATCAGCCTGCCCATCTGGCCGGTGTACTTGATGTGAACAGCAGCCAAAAAGGTGCCCGTTTTGTCCGCTTTTGCGATGCGTTCAATATTCCCCTGCTCGTGCTGGAAGATGTTCCCGGATTTTTGCCCGGCACCGATCAGGAGTGGAACGCCATCATCACCAACGGTGCCAAACTGCTCTACGCATTTAGCGAGGCCACCGTTCCCCGCATCACTGTTATTACCCGCAAAGCTTATGGCGGGGCATACGATGTAATGAACAGCAAACACATCGGCGCCGACATGAATTT
>CANHCW010000064.1 GCA_947459165.1 Flavobacteriales bacterium | reverse complement strand
TGTTTTGGACAGGTGTTTTTACCCCTTCATCCCACAAAATATGCCGAAATGCTGGGTAAGAAACTGCATGAACATCCCAATGTAAATGTGTGGCTGGTAAACACCGGTTGGACAGGCGGACCTTACGGTGTAGGAAGCAGAATGAAACTGCCTTATACCCGCGCCATGATTACCGCTGCGCTTGAAGGTCAGCTGGACAATGTGCAATATGAAAATCACCCTATATTCGGTTTTGCCATGCCTACTTCTTGTCCAAATGTTCCTGATGAATTGCTAAATCCAAGAAACACATGGGCCGAAAAAGCGGCGTATGACCAACAGTGCGACAAATTGGCCGAGCTGTTTAACAATAACTTTGCTAAGTTTGCCGACAGCGCAAGTGATGAAATTAAGGCCGCTGCACCCAAAATGAACGGCACTGCACACTCCTGAATAACTGCAAATGAATAATTTTAAAAAGGCGGCCTACGGTCGCCTTTTTTATTCTTAAATTTTGTTTACCTAAACGCCGTTTTTGGAATAAATTGCAATCGCATTGATGATGAAAAAACGCCAACGCATTTATCTTTTATTTTTATTGGGTTTGCTTACCGCTGTCCCATTACAGGCTCAAAAGAACCAAAAACCTCTTGGCAGACCTTGCCGTTTTACATCCAGCCCTGTCATTTCCGAATACAGGGAAGCATTGAGCATGGAAGTGCCTTGGGCCATTGGAATGAAGAAAAAACAGCTGAAAAAAGTCAGAACCGGCCTGAACCCCATGTTTTACCCAAAGGGCTTGAGTAATTCAGCTGAGATTTATGCAAATACCTTTAATCTGTGCCGGCTTAAAATGTATTCAATTGTGAGTTTCCCTTATGGCAACAGTAATTTTCACATTTTATTCGTTCCCGAGGCTGAAAACCGCGATATGCCTGTAGAGCTGAGACCAACCACCGATATTTATCTGTGTGTAAACGCCTTTTGTGTTGATGATTCAAGAGCATACAATCCCGATCAGGATGGAAAAATCACCCGTTATTATAGCCCTGATGAATTTTCTCCCGGGAAATACGTGGCATGCCGTATCATAAACCCTTCGGGAATTTTGCCTTCGGGTACAATTTATAACCACCAGGGTTGGCGCGAGTTTGTAAAAACTGATTTGATTGAAGATGTGGTGGTTTTTTCAAAGGAAATTGACCGTCCAGATTTTTTTATGAGCAATGTTGAAAACAGAATCACCTATGCCGATCGGTTTCCGTTTTACACATGCAATGCCATTGCTGAATTCTATGTTGATGGAAAGAAAACCTGTTTGGTAGAAATAAACGCCTATGAGAACCGCCACATGCCGCAGGAGATGATACCTCTGCAAACCATGTATTTGGTGGTGAATGATTCTGCTTTGGACAGAACCCGTGGCTGGGATGAAGAACTTGACGGCAACCCGGAACCAATCAATTCCAAAACAGCTTTGGAGTTTCCGGAGGTAAAAGAGCCCATAGCTGAAAGGGGTTTGGATGTAATAATTGGCAAAGGAGAACAGGTAAAATGCTACATTACAGATAGGGGTGAACTATATAGTGAGGCTGGAATTGATGAATTTCGTGATCAACTGGCTTCATGGTTTCCAAACTTTGATGAAGTGGCTTCAAACATTGTTCAAACACAATGGCCGGAAGGTATCAATAGCCTTGACAGGAGAGAAGAAAACGACCATTTTTTCATTGATTACAATGCCTATGCCTTAGCCAGAATGGAATCTGCTGACCAGGTGTTTTACATTGTTAAAATTAGCCCCGACGATAACCGGCACATGCCCGCCGACATGATTCCGGACAAAACCATTTATTTTTTGTTTGGTGCCGCCGGTTTAAGTCTGGAGAAAATGCAATTCGTAGCACCGGTCATCAATGAAATCGACGAGCACGAAGACCCGCCTGTGATTGAAGATACCGATATTTCACCTGTTGAATGGAATATTGCTGTTGCTCCCGGAGCCAAAACCCGCGTTTATATAGTGGATAGAGGGCAACTTTACAGTTCATTGAGTATACAGCCATATCGAAAAGAAATTGAAACATACATTGGTTCTTTGTATTATGAAGTAGCCAAATTTGGAATTGAAACACAATGGCCCGCGAGTATATCCGATCTGTCAAACAGGGAAAGTAGATCAACCTTATTCAAACAATATGCAGTAAATGCCATAGCGCGGTTTGGTACAAAATATTACATACTTGAGGTACTGCCTGAAGAAAATAAACACATGCCCGCGGATATGCAGTCAGATAAACCTTTTTATTTTATAATTGGGGGCGAGGGAATAAGCATCAACAAGCCCTGACAACTTACTAAATGCCCGCAAGGCATTATCTTTGCCCCTTGTTATGCCCGGCAGTAGAGAGATTAAGCAACTATACTTGAATTTTATGGCCTCAAAAGGCCATCGCGTCGTATCATCAGCCCCCATTGTGGTAAAAGGAGATCCAACCCTGATGTTTACCAACGCCGGAATGAATCAGTTTAAAGATTATTTTTTGGGCAATGCCGAAGCCACAGAAAAACGGGTGGCAAACAGCCAAAAATGCCTGCGTGTGAGTGGAAAACACAATGACCTGGAAGAAGTAGGACACGACCACTACCACCATACCATGTTTGAAATGCTGGGCAACTGGAGTTTTGGCAATTACTTTAAAAACGAAGCCATAGACTGGGCATGGGAGTTGCTTACGGATGTATATCAATTGCCCAAGGAACGCTTGTATGTTACCGTTTTTGAAGGCGATACAGCAAGCAACATTGCATTTGATCAGGATGCTTTTGACAACTGGAAGAAATACCTTCCTGAAAGCCGCATTATCAACGGAAACAAAAAAGACAATTTCTGGGAAATGGGGGATACCGGTCCTTGCGGCCCTTGCAGCGAAATCCATTTCGATATGCGCAGCGATGAACAGCGCAATGCAGTGGAAGGAGCATTGTTGGTTAATACCGGCGACCCCGAAGTAATTGAAATATGGAACCTGGTATTCATGGAGTTTAACCGCAAGGCCGATGGCAGTTTGGAAAAACTGCCCGCCAGGCATGTGGATACAGGAATGGGTTTTGAACGACTTACCCGTGTAATACAGGGCAAACAAAGCAATTACGACACCGATATTTTTAGTTTTATAATTGATGAAACGGCAAACATTGCGGGTGTAAAATATGGCACAGCCGAAACTTCGGATATTGCTTTTCGCGTCATTGCCGATCACATTCGTGCGGTTTCACTGTGCATTGCCGATGGACAATTGCCTTCCAATACCGGAGCCGGATATGTGGTACGCCGCATTTTGCGCAGGGCTGTGCGGTACGGCTACAGCTACCTTTCATTGAATGAGCCATTTTTATGCAAAATTGTACCTTCACTTTCCGATTATTTTGATACTTCATTCCCGGAATTAAAAGCCCAGCAAGATTTTGTAGCCCGCGTAATAAAAGAAGAAGAAGCTTCTTTCTTCCGAACGCTGAGCACAGGACTGGGCTTGCTGAACGATTATTTTGAAAACAACAAAGGCAAGGATGTTAGCGGCGCCACTGCGTTTGAACTTTACGATACCTATGGATTTCCGCTTGATTTAACCGAACTGATTGCCCGTGAACGAGGCTTAAATACCGATGTGCAGGGTTTTCAGGCAGAATTGAACAAGCAAAAGGAGAGGAGCCGTGCCGATGCAAGTAAGGAAACAGGAGATTGGCAATTGCTCATGTCCGATGCCGAAGAAATTTTTGTGGGCTACGATCAGCTGGAATGCCACTCACACATTAGCCGGTACAGAACCGTGAAGGTGAAAGGAAAAGACCAGTTTCAGATTGTGTTGAATACCTCACCTTTTTACGCTGAAAGCGGAGGTCAGGTGGGTGATTCGGGGTACTTAATAAGTGCCGTAGGCGAAACCATACAGGTATTGGATACGCAAAAGGAAAATAAGTTGCACATACTTATTTGTGACCGTGTACCCTCTGAACCCCAACAGGCATTTACGGCTATTGTTGAAAAGCAACGCCGCAACGAGATTTCTAAAAACCACAGCGCTACCCATTTAATGCACTCTGCTCTAAGGGAGGTACTTGGCCATCATGTTGCCCAAAAGGGCAGTCTTGTAAATGAAAAATACCTGCGTTTCGATTTTTCGCACTTCAGCAAAATGACCGATGAAGAACTGCTGAAAGTAGAGCAAAGGGTGAACGAAAAAATACTCGAGGCCATTGAACTTACCGAACACCGCAATATGCTGATTGATGATGCACTGGCATTGGGCGCAACGGCTTTATTTGGTGAAAAGTATGGCGACAATGTGCGCGTGATTGTTTTCGATAAGGATTACAGCATGGAACTCTGTGGTGGTACCCATGTGAAAAACACCAGCCACATTGGCCTCTTTAAAATAACCGCTGAAGCCGGAGTGGCCGCAGGAGTTCGCAGAATTGAAGCTGTTTCGGGCTCAGAAGCTTACCGTTTGTTGCTGGAACTAACCCAAAGACAAGATCGCTTGCTGGAAAAACTGGGCAATCCCAGGGATATTGAACAGGCCATAGACAAACTGCTGGATGAAAATGCTGCATTAACCCGCCGCATTGAGGCCCTCAACCATGAGCAAACCCTGGCAGAAAAGAAAAGATTACTGGGATTGATAACAGACAAAAACGGGGTCAATTGCATTGTTGGTAAGGTAAATCTTGCCGGGGCAGACGAAGCCAAGGATCTGGCATTTCAGCTGAAAAATGAAGTTGAAAACCTGTTCTGCGTTTTGGGTTGGGAAACAGAGGGTAAGCCCGGGCTGGCGGTGATGATTTCAGACGAGCTGCTGCAAACCCAACCACTCGATGCTTCTGCTTTGGTGCGCGATTTAGCCAAACACATTCAGGGTGGCGGTGGAGGTCAAAAGTTTTTTGCTACAGCAGGCGGAAAAAATGCAGAAGGCTTGCAGGCAGCACTGGATGCCGCATCCGACATTATTTAATCAATACAAATCACCTTTTTTGTTTCAAAAAAAGGTTCCGCAAAAAAGTCGGCAATGCCGGTGCTCCGTATTTTCAGGTTTTTCTGAACCATCAGCAATTCGTTCATTTCAGCCGCCAAATCACCGCCTTTCAGCAAACAAAACCGGGGGTTACCTGCCCATTTTCCCTTCATCCAGTTCCATAAATCCGTCATTGGAGCCACAGCTCGGGCCGTTGCCAGGTCATATTTGCCGCTAAGTTGTTCGGTACGGCTATTCAGTGCGGTTGCATTTTTCAGATCCAGCCGGTCAATCACATCCTGCACCGCCCGTATTTTTTTGGCAATGCTGTCGCAAAGGGTAAACTGCACCTCGGGGAACATAATGCTCAGTGGTATACCCGGAAAACCGCCTCCGGTTCCAATGTCAATCACCTTCATGCCGGGTGTAAACGAGCAAACTTTTGCAAGTGCAAGGCTATGTAAAATATGGTGCAGGTAAAAACTGTCCATATCCTTACGCGATATCAGGTTTACCCGTTCATTGTGCCAAGCGTAAATGTCTTTCAGCGCCGCAATTTGGTCTCTTTTTTCAGGGGTTAATTCCGGAAAAAATTGATAAATAATTTCAGCACCTACCATAGCGGTTTTTTGCTAAAAAAGGCCCTAATACCCAATAATATGTACCAATATGAATAAAAAAGATTCCAAAACGGATAAAAAGCGGCCAGTTTTTTTATTTTTAGTATTCGGCAGCGACCTGCCACTATGACCCACTCAGGCACTAATTTAAGCAACATCAACGCGAGTGGATAGGTAAACGAGGAAGCCAGTGCAAACCAAACAATCATTGCCGACCAAAATAAAAATTGGCTCACAGGGTAAACAGAAAGCATTCGTTTCACACTCTTTTTATAAAACTTACCTACCCATAAATGCCGGTTCTTCTGCCTTAAATATTCCCTAAAAGTTTGTTTAGACAAACTGTAGGTGAATGCGCCGGGCGAAACCACCACGGCGGTGTTTTTTTCATTAGCCACCGATTGCACGAACAGATCATCGTCGCCTGCAATAATGTGGTGATGACTGGAGAAACCTCCCACCTTGTCGTAAACTTCCCGGCTGTATGCCAGGTTTCGCCCCACGCCCATATAAGGTTTTCCTGCGGCGGCGTAGCCCAGATAGCTCATGGCAGTTTGCAAAAATTCGTAACGAATCAGGCCGCCCAAAAAACCATTGGTTTTGCTCAGTTTGCCTACACCCAGCACTACATCGGCACCATGAGCAAATGGGGCTGCCATCTCCCTAAGCCAGTGGTTTGATGCTGGTTTGCAATCAGCATCGGTGAGTAAAAAATGTTTGTACTTGGCTGCTTTAAATCCCAGAGTCAGGGCAATTTTTTTGCCGTGCATTTTAATATAGTCAGCGTCCAAATGCACATATTTCAGTCCGGGGGTACCGGGTATCAGCGGTCCAATCCAGTTAGCAGTTCCATCTGTGCTGCCATCATCCACCACAATCACCTCAAATGTGGGATAATCCTGCTCAATCCATAAGTACAGGTATTGACTCAGATTGTCAATTTCGTTGTGGGCGCAAATCACCACCGAAACGGGCGGAAGGTTTACTTCTGCCTCAACCGGCGTGGTTTTTACTTTCAGATAAAAGCGAAAATGGATATACCAACTTACAACAGCACACAACAAGGCAACGCCTCCAATCAGGTAATCGTTAGTGGTGGGTAAGGGGAAAAAATCAGCAATGCCCTGCACGGGACAAAATTAAAGCAGGAAACCCGATTTCCGCTTATCTGAAACCAATTCCACCGCCGGGAATTCCTGGTTTAATTTCGGCGCTAAATTCTTCCACATCGGCAAGTATTAAAGTGTGCATTGCCTTCTGTGTTTGTTTGTTTTTGGGCAATTCACTCAATCTCAGGTGCTGATTTCTTATGGCCTCTTCGATCACTTTTCTCACACTTCTGCCATTACCAAAATATTTATCCCTGCTCTTGTGCATAAATTCTATGTAATTATGCAGGTGCGCTTCGGCTGCTGCATCGGGTACAATATTATTTTCTGCCAACTGATTCATTGCTACCGTAAACAATTCGTCAGCATTGAAATCTTCAAAGTTGAATACTTTATCAAAACGACTTTTCAATCCCGGATTTGACTCCATGAATTTTTCCATATTCTGCGTGTAACCTGCGGCAATCACAATAAATTCCCCCCTGCGGTCTTCCATTCGCTTCAATAGTGTTTCAATCGCTTCACGGCCAAAATCGTTGGACCCGCCGTCGCTAAGGCTGTAAGCTTCGTCAATAAACAGCACACCGCCAATGGCTTTGTTTATCAGATCGCTGGTTTTAATCGCCGTTTGACCCACATAGCCGCCTACCAGACTTTGTCTGTCGCATTCCACCAAATGACCGCGTTCCAGTATACCCAAGGCTTTGTAAATCTGGGCCAGAATTCGGGCTACTGTGGTTTTACCTGTTCCCGGGTTTCCGCTAAAAACATTGTGTAAACTAAAGGCCTTTCGTACATCTTTGCCCTGACTTTTGTAGTAGCGAACCAGTTTTACCAGCTCATCGATATCCTGCTTCACTTTGTTTAGGCCAATCATCTTGCGTAATTTGGCCACACTTTCCTTTAACAGTTCCTCATCAATGGGAATATCGGCCAGCATTCCTTTCTGTTGAGCCATGATTCTGTTCAGGTCGGCAGGTTCAATATCTGAGAGTTGTTCCTTGGTCAGTTTTTCGGGATTGGCATTCTTCATTATTCGCAGACCCAGATTCATTTTGGCTTCGTCTATCATGCTGTTTACCATGCGCGCATTGCCAAAAAACTTGTCCCTGTCTCGGTATTTGTCAACCAAGAATTTATACAATACATCCTTCGCCGCCTGCGTAATATTCACTCCTTTCTTAGATGCTGAGTATTCTGCAATTTGCATCAATTCCTGAGGAACATAATCGGCAAAGTCGTAATACATATTAAAGCGGCTCTTTAACCCCGGGTTCGATTCCAGGAAAATATCCATCTCATCGGGGTAACCGGCCACAATAATGGCAATATCATTGGCATCACTTAGTTCTTTCAGCAGTACTTCAATGGCTTCACGGCCAAAATCCTTGCTGTCCTCATCTTTTCTTGCGAGACTGTATGCCTCGTCAATAAACAAAATTCCGTCTTTGGCCTTTTTAATAGCCTCTTTGGTTTTGGGTGCAGTTTGACCGATAAACTCTGCTACCAAATCGCCTCGGTCAACCTCATGCACATGACCTTTTTTCAGCAGTCCCAGCTCCTTGTAAATTTTGCCCAATAGGCGTGCTACAGTGGTTTTTCCCGTACCCGGATTGCCTTTAAAAACAGCATGGAGATTGATGCGGTCGGTTTCTTCAAAGCCTTTTTCACGGCGCAGAGCCACAAAGCGCAGGTAGTCCGAGTATTCGTGTATTTTCTGTTTGATCAGGCCCAAACCAATTAATTGGTCCAGTTCTTTGATCACCTCGTCAAAATTCTGAGGTTCTTCTGCCTCCTCTTTTTTCACGCGGCCTTCAAACGGTGGCGCATCAGATTCTCCTTCGTCGTCATCCTCCAAATGAATGAATTCAATCTGGGTAAGCGGCAGAAAGTCTTCTTCTGTGGCATCAACATAATCATCGCCAATTTCAAAAGGCATGGATGCCAAAAGTTGGTCCATGAACACAATTTCTGCGTAATATTCACCCCTCGACCAGGTTCCAATAATATCGCTGCCCCAGCCAATGGTTGCAGCAAATTGGTCTTCGGTAGGTTTAATAAAAAACAGTTTTGTTACTGAACCCTTCAAATAACCGCTGCTTGTCCTGAAATTAAACATCAATTCCACAGGCAAATCACCGCTTTTACGGGTCAGGTTTTTGCAATTGGCCTCCACCCACACATAACGGGTGTTCATGGCATTGAAAACCGTGTAGTATTGGCGCTTTTCCGATTTGGTGTTTTCGTCAGGTCCTTCGTAAAGTTTTACAGTTTCAATTTTAAAATAGGGGTTCATGCCCGGCCTCACCAAGCCAACACTTTCAATGTAAAATGTTTTGGTGGCAATCAATTCCTCTCCTGACCATGCTTCCCAGCGGTAAACTCCTGCTTTCCAATATGCACCGGGAGTTTTAACACCCCAACCTTCGCGCACAAAAACAATGTGCTCATTTTTATCAATTTCCCGATCGCAGTTGAGGTCGCATACTTCATTGTTATCCTCGTCTAAACATTTTAACTGTAGGCTAAGGGGCCAGTTTTTCGAATCAAAATGTTTGTTGTAGAAGGATACTTCGCAGTACAGATATGCTACTTCCTGCTGATCGAAAACAGTTCTGTATTTTTTATTGTTGTTGGCCAGCCACTCAGTGCTGCAGTAAGTCTTAATGTCTTTGAACTTAAAATTTTCGTGAGTCATAAAGAGGCTTCAATAATACACTCAAAAACAATACAATTTACGAAGAAGAATCAGGTTTTCAGGGTAAATTTCGATAAAGGAGCAAAAATGACGGTTGACGGAGAAGTTTTGACTTCTGATGCAAAGCGGGTCGAGCCCTATTTGGTTAAATCGGTAATGGAAATATTCACATAATCGCCTTTTTTGGTGCGAACCTGATATTTAATGCTGTACTCCGATGCATTGCCCATAATATTAACGGCATTTACCGTGGCGCGAATGCTGTCGGGCATGATATAAACAGTTTCACCAAATTTAAATGGCAGCAATGTGTAAATAGAATCACGCAAAGCAGCAGCGCGAACAACTGCCTGATAGGGCTTGTATTCCTTCAGTTGAGTACCCTGACTTTTAATGATTCCCTGCATTTCAGAAATGGATTTTTGCTGATCTGCGAGTTGCTTTTCCAGTTTTCGGGTGTGGGCGCTTCTGCCGTCTTCAGAAAGTTTAAGGCGGTATGCAAGAAAAATAATTACACTGACCAGAAAAAGTATAAAAAATATCCTTTTCCAATTTGGCTTATTTTCTGTTTGTTCCATTTTGTGAATTTTGGGGTTGACTACCACCCGCAATTTATTGTCTATTCTTCGTGATTGAAATAGATTTTGTAAAATTTCCTTCCGTCGGGCTCAGTGCCTTTTTCAATCAATTCCCGGTTTCCGTGAATGTAGATGTGGAAATTCTTGTCCAATTTTAATACACTTTTGTACACCCGCGCCTGTTTTTTTACAGCTGTATTGTTAATCTCAAACTGGTCTGCATTAGGCAGTTCGTTGTGTTTACAATAATCTTCTCCGTATTTAATGAAGGAGTCAATCATGCGGTCATCTTCAAAAACCGATTCAGCGAATTCCTGCTTGTCGAAATTTTCATTGCTTTTGAAGTAATCCATGGATCGGCTCAGAAATTCCAATGCCTCGGTTTTTCCAACGGGAAATTCTTCGGGCATTTCCTTCGTCACAAATTCTTTTGCCACTTTCAACATGGTATTGGTAAAATTAAAATTGTCGGCAGCGGGTTTGATTTGTAAAAATGAATCACGCCAGTACTGCACTTCGGCACCTTTTTGTTTTTCGCTGTTGAGAATGGTGAAACCCTGCTCCTCATTCATGTTCAGCACCAAACAGGCCTTGTCGGGTTTGTTCAGCAGCAATCCTTCTATGAGTTGCATGTCGTAACCGGTACCCACTTGTCTCAGGCGTAAAAAAAGGTCTTTATTCTCCATTTTGCAGAACACAATGCCTTGCACACTCTGATTTTGATAGTAGCAATCGCTGAGCAGGCAAACCATGAACTCGCCTGGTTTTACCTGTGGATGGTCGCTTTTTTCGTACAGCAGTTTGGCCAACTCCGTCGAAATGGCAAGGGCGTCGGTTGGATTTTGGAACAAACGCTGACAGAAAACAAAAACTTCGTTCATACCCAGTTCGCTGCTGTGGGTAAATGCCCATGTTTCGCCAGCGCTGAAAGGAGAGGTGCATAATTTTTTGATGGCATTGCTGTTTTCAGCCTGTTCCAGCCACAGCTCCTCCTCGCTGATGAAAACGCCTTCTTCGTTATTTTTGTTTCCTACAAAGTGTATGGCCGCATGTTCCAGTTTGGCCGAACTCAAGTCCAACATATGTTT
>CANHCW010000063.1 GCA_947459165.1 Flavobacteriales bacterium | reverse complement strand
TTATCGGTTCCGGGAAAAATAATTGGTCCGCCGCAACTCAATGAATAGCCGGTGGAACCCGTGGGTGTTGAAATAATCAGTCCGTCACTCCAATAGCTGTTCATAAATTCACCATTCAAATAAGTGTGCACCACAATCATGCTACTGGTTTCTTTTTTGTGAATCACAAAATCGTTCAGTGCATAACTGTAATCAAACAAATTTTGACTGCTTTCCAGCCTCAGCAAACTGCGGCTTTCAATGCGGTAGTTGCCTTTTTCAATGTCTGAAATGGCTTTGTCTATGCCCTCTACAGCAATGGCGGCTAAAAAACCCAGCCTTCCGGTATTTAATCCCAGCACAGGCACATTGCTATCGCGCACCACCGAAATGGCATCGAGCAGAGTGCCATCACCACCAACGCAAATTAAAATGTCAATCAATTGACTGTCTTTGCTCAGGTGATCAAAGCTGTTCAGCTGAAATGCGCCTGCAAAGTGCATTTGAATGAAATCAACCAAACTGGGCGGGCACCATATTTCATGGCCCTTGTCGGCCAGGGTTTTCAGCAACAATACAAATCCCTCTCCGTGCTTCGGATCCCTTAGCGATTTTGCGTAAACCCCTATTTTCATTTAGAATGCGTTAATGTATGATATGTTGAAAACCCAGTTTCCCATTCTGTTTCGGCTCAGTTCAAACCTGGCCATTGCGCTATACCAAGCGGTTACATCCATTCCTATGCCTGAACCAAGCATCCATTCCCGGTTCAGGTAATTTGTGCGCAGAACTGTGGGTCTGATTGTTCTGCCTGCGTCTGCAAAGATATTAAACCAAACATTAAGCGGTATCGTGCGGTAGTTATTTAACACATTGCCTCGCTTTATTTTCAACTTGTAGCCCTGCAGTACCGCCCTTCTGAACGCCATTTTTGCCAGAAACATACCTGCTCCTTCAGCAACAAATGGCTCGTACCCGCGAACATAATCGCTGCCATAACCAAATTGCCTTGAAAACAGGTAAGGCAGGGTGTTCACTGTTAGCGCCCTGCTGTCGATTCTGTATCGTGAAACCAAGCCTGTTGCCAGCACCCATTTGGGTTTTAGGGGTGTAAAGCGGTTTACCCGAGCCTCAAATTGATAAACCGACGGGCCGCTGTAATTCAAATTCATAAAAGTATTGCCTGCTGAAATGCGAATGAGGTGCCCCTGAGATGGATAATCTCTTTGGTCTCGACTGTCAGAAACAAAGCTAATACCGGTTTCCAGGTAATTCCGCTTTAATCCGTAAATGTAATTCATCACTCCTTCTCTGTCCAGGCGTGCGGCACTGTCGGCAATTCGGGTTCTGCCGTAACCAAGCGTCAATTCAAGCCTGTTGAAATAATTTAGACGGCGGCGCAACACAAACTGCGACCAGAAATTGCGCTGTATCGGTTGCGACTCAATTCGCAAAAAATTCAGTTTGTCATTCATGGTTATGTACCACAACTCGTGGTTGCTCCAGTAACCAGCGCCCAGGCTATAGCCCCATGATTTGCGGTAAGCTGAAAAAGGTTTGGTGTAGCGAAAAGAATAACTCCGGTTAAAGCCGTGTATGGCGGTGACACTGATGTTGTGGTTTAACCCGCCCAAGTTGTTAAAATAGGCAGTAAAACCATAAATAAGCCGATTCGGATCTTTGGTTTGCCACCACACATTAAAATTGCGGTCGGCCCACGACAATTCCGGAAGAGCCCAGTTATAAATGCGTTCCCTCACTGAAATGAGCAGGGTGTCTTGCTTATAATTTACCTCAACCAGGTTGAATAAATTCAAACCTGAAAGCCGTTTTTGCCATACCGAACAAAGACTATCAGCATCGTGGGCTGCATAACCCGCAGTCCAGCCTGTTTCTCGAATGAAAACCGCAGTTTTGGTGCGGGTGTTGCCTTCAATTCTCAGTTGGTTTAAAACGATTGGAGTTTGTGATGTCGCTTCCTCAATACCAAAAGCAACAGAAAAAAAAATCAGCAGTTTTTTCATTGTGCCTTTTCCAAAATGAGGAAATCAAATGCAAATGCATGCCTCTCATCGGCGGGGTGATGCTCTCTGAATGTTTCTGTCCAACCACTGCCCCAATCAGGGAAAAAAGTATCCGCCTGCGGAAAATCCCCGTCAACCAGGGTTAAATAAAGTCTGTTGAGGTGGGGCAGCGATTGCTTATAAATTTCACCGCCGCCAATCACAAATATTTCTTCTGCATCATGTTTTTTGGCTGTGTCCAATGCATTTTCCAGCCCATCGGCATAGTGAAATCCCTCGGTTATTTTGTCGGGTTGTCTGGAGATAACGATGTTCAAACGATTTTTCAGCGGTTTACCCAAACTCTCCATGGTTTTTCTGCCCATAATAACGGGATGTCCACGAGTATATTTTACAAACCAGGCGAAATCGTCGGGCAAATGCCACAGCAATTGGTTTTCTGCGCCCAATTCCCGGTTGTTTCCCAGCGCGGCAATGGCGGCAACAATAGGTTTACCCACAATGCAAAGGTAAGGCCTGGAATTTATGCCGTATCTTTGTAAATTGAATTATGGGCCGGATAGTAGCGATTGTAGGAAGACCCAATGTGGGCAAATCAACCCTGTTTAACAGGCTTACCGGCGAAAGAAAAGCCATTGTTGATGATGTTAGCGGTGTTACCCGCGACCGTCATTACGGAACTTCTGAATGGAACGGGGTTGAATTTTCTGTGATTGACACGGGTGGTTTTGTACCCGACAGTTCCGATGTATTCGAGTCTGCCATTCGTGAACAAGTTCACATTGCCATTGAAGAGGCTTCACTGCTGCTATTTGTGGTAGATGTAATGGCCGATGTGCACCCTTTGGACGAGGAATTTGCCCAAATACTGCGTAAAAGTAAAAAACCGGTTTTATTGGTGGTAAACAAGGTAGACAACGATAAACTCAGCCTTGAAAGCCCCGTTTTTTATGTGCTGGGCTTTGATCATTACCATGAAATTTCTTCGGTAAACGGCCACGGCACCGGCGACCTGCTCGACGAGGTGGCAGAGCTGCTTAAAGATGAAAAGCCCGAAACCGAGGTGGAGGAAGATTTGCCTCGCATTGCCATAGTAGGTCGACCCAATGTGGGTAAAAGCAGTCTGATCAATGCCCTCATCGGACAAGACAGAAACATTGTAACCAACATAGCCGGCACTACCCGAGATTCCATCGATACCCGTTACAAAGCCTATGGAAAGGAGCTTATTCTGGTTGATACTGCAGGTATTCGTCGAAAAAGCAAGGTGCATGAAAACATAGAGTTTTACAGTGTAATGCGCAGTTTGCGTGCCCTTGAAAACAGCGATGTGGTGGTGCTTGTGGTTGATGCAACACTGGGAATTGAAGCCCAGGACATGAACCTTTTCTGGATGGCGCACAGGCAGGGCAAAGGCCTCGTAATTTTGGTAAACAAGTGGGATTTGGTTGAAAAAGAAAGCAATACGCATTTGGCATTTGCCGAAGACATCAAGGCCAAAACAGCACCGTTTACAGATGTTCCCATCTTATTCATTTCTGCTCTAACCAAACAGCGCATTTTTCAGGCACTGGAAACCATTTTGTCGGTATACGACAACCTCAGAATTAAAATTTCAACCAGCAAACTGAATGATTACCTGTTGCCCATCATGGAAGCATATCCGCCACCCAGCAGAAAGGGCAAGTTTGTTAAAATCAAGTTTGTTACGCAACTGCCTACCAAAAGGGTTTCTTTCGCATTGTTTTGCAATTTACCCCAGTATGTTGCCGATAGCTATTCCCGTTTTCTTGAAAACAAACTGAGGGAACAATTTCCACTAACTGGTATTCCGATAAGTCTGTTTTTTCGCAAAAAGTAAAAAGTGAGTGCCCCGGCTGACATAAGGAAACTCAGCAAGGAAGAAACCATTCACGCCCTTCAGCAAATGGGTGAATCGGCCTTTCGCGGAAAGCAGGTGTACGAATGGCTTTGGAAAAAAGGGGCAAAGGGTTTTGCTCAAATGACCAATCTTTCCGTTGAGCTGAGAAACAAATTGCAGGCGAACTTCATCATACTGCCATTGCAGGTGCATGTTTTGCAGAAGAGTGCAGATGGCACCATCAAATGCAGTTTTAAGCTGCACGACGAACATTTTATCGAGGGGGTTCTCATTCCTACTGAAACCAGAGTGACGGCTTGTGTTAGCAGCCAGGTGGGGTGCAGCCTAGATTGTAAGTTTTGCGCCACGGGTTACCTGAAACGGCAGCGCAACCTGGAAGCAGGAGAAATTTACGATCAGGTTTGGATATTGAACGATTTGGCGCTACAACACTATGGTAAGGGCTTGGATAACATTGTTTATATGGGCATGGGCGAACCTTTGTTGAATTATGCTAATGTTTGGCGAAGCACGGAATTGATTTGCGGCGAAGACGGACTGAATATGAGTTGGCAGAGAATTACAGTAAGTACCGCCGGAATCAGCAAAATGATTGTAAAGCTGGCCGATGATGGTGCCAGATTCAATCTGGCGCTGAGTCTTCACGCAGCAAATGATGAACGGCGCACTGCCATTATGCCCATCAACGCCAGCAACAACCTTGATTCGCTTGCCGAAGCATTGAAATATTGGTATGATAAGACCGGCACGCGCCCAACTTTAGAATATACTGTGATTGAAGGTGTGAATGATGAGGAGCCTGAATTGGGAGAGCTGATTTCATTTGCCAGGCGTTTTCCCTGTAAAATCAACCTCATTGAGTACAATCCCATTGGCGATCTGGCTCCGTTTAAGCCAACAAGTGCCGGAAAATTACAACGGTTTGCCGATGGGCTGGAAGCCGCCAGACTTGTTGTGAATGTGCGAAGAAGCCGTGGGAAAGATATTGACGCGGCCTGCGGACAGCTGGTGAACAAAACCCAATAATGTTTTGATTAAGTTTTTATCTAATTTTTTAATTTTTTAGATAAAAGTTTGTTTATTGTCATTTTTCGTTGTAACTTGCATTTGATGATCTGATTCTTGTCGGGCGGAAAGGGTTAATCTGCCCGTAGAAAAACGGGGATTAGATTGAATCAATTGCGGCATTTGGGTTAAAAAAGCCGCAGAAACTTTAGGAGGGTTAAAAATGAGCATTAAAAATGTTCTACTATCTGTGCGCAGACTGGCACCGGCGTCTGCTATTGTTATCGGGGGGTTGTTTGTGGGTGGTGCATTTGCTTCCTGTCCAAACATCACACCCTTATTCTCTTACTCGAAAAGCACTGCTTGTGCTGTTCCTGTCAACATTACCCTGAGCAACAACTCAACGGGTTTAAGTCGCAATGTGGCCATTTATAGCTGGTACCTGAACTACAAGCTGTTGCGTCGCGATACAGGTTTGAAAAACTTAGGCTTTCTGATTAAGTCAGTGGGAGTGCACAGGATTACGCTGATTGTTCGCGACACAGGTTCATCCGGGTGCACTGATTCGGCAAGTCGAATGGACACCATTAGCCGCACATTACCAAGGATTATGGATGGCTTGGGCACTTACACCTATAATCCTGTTTTTGAAAACTGCATTAGCACACCCGGAACACCGGACACATTCGGAATTCAGTTGCAGGCGGAAGACACGCTGCGCAATTACACCATTCGCTGGGGAGATGGGCAAAGTGCCTCCGGCTCCTTACTGGCTAAAGGAAGCAGTTTATACCACAAATACAATTCGTTGAGTTTGTTTAACCTGCTCATTATATCCAACCGCGGTGGTTGCCGCGATACCATACATGGTTTGGTGGTAAATGAGAGAAAGCCTGTAGCCGGCATCATTGGACCGCCCACCGGCACCAACGAAGGTTGTGTTCCGTTGCGTGTTCGGTTCATTAACAATTCGCTGAACTCGTCCCCATCAACACGGTTCGATTGGGATATGGGTGATGGAACTAAGTATGCATTTGGCAGTTCTACTTTTAAAGATACTTTGTACCACACTTACCGCAAACAGCTATGTAACGGCATTGTTACGCTGAAAGCAACAAACAATTGTGGCAGTTCAACAACTACCTGGTCGCCCATACAGGCCGGAGAAAGAGACTCAGCAATCATTTCAGCACAGAATCCGGATAACTGCGATACTGCCAAGCCATTTCGTTTCGATAACAAGTCTATTTCCCGTTGGTGCGGAACGCCTAATCCCCGAAAATTCAAATGGGTTTGGGGCGATGGAAGCAGCTCCGGCTGGACCACCACACCGGTATCGGCAACCAAAAAATATGCGCTTCGGGGTTCATATAACATTATGCTGATTGACAGCAATAGTTGTGGTAAAGACACAGCTCGATTTATATTGAAAATAGACAGTTTACCCGCGATTAAAACTTCGGTTTCGACCAATTATGGTTGTCCGCCTTTAGTTGTGAATTTCGATGACAAAACGGCAGGTAGCGGTTTAACTAGAATTTGGGATTTTGGAGAGCCCTATACTCTTGCCGGAGTGAATGTTTCCAATAAGAAATCGCCAACCTACATTTACGCCAACGCTGGTGTTTGGAAAGCTGTTTTAAAAGTTAGCAACAAGTGCGGCACGGTGAATGATACGCAGGTAATTGTGGTAAGAAAAAAAGTAAAGGCCGCCTTCGTCCCCTTTACCCGCATTGCCTGTGTGCCATACACCCACGATTTTGTAAACAGCAGCACTGAGGCCAATGTTTCGGGAACAACTTATAAATGGATATGGGAAGACAGCAGTGTTTCAACACTGAAGAACCCCGGCAAACGCACATTTACCAAAGCGGGTTCATATAAAATAACATTGATTGCTAATGACAGCTGCGGTTCTGATACCTTTTCCGTTTATTTGGCTGTGATGGATAAACCCAAGGCAAGTTTGGCTGCCGATGCGGGTTGCGAAAAAAACAGCCTGAAACTGACATTGAAATCCGACCCGGTGAGTGCAGTTTATGTGAATTTTGGAGATGGTTCTGCCGAATTGAAGGCAGTTTATTCTGGTGCGACCTATAACTTATATAAAACATACGACTCAGCCAAAACCTACAACGCTGCCATAAGGGTTTTTGGCGCAACCGGTTGCAGCGATACTTTTTATACCAATATTGTAATTCATCCTTTACCGAGCATGGCCTTTACCAAATCGGCAAGTGAAGGTTGCGCACCTTTAACTGTGGCTTTCAGCAGCAAAAGTTTAAACATGGTAAATGGCACAAGCAGCGGAATGCAATACAAATGGAAATTTGGCAATGGCGATACTTGCAGTGGAGTGAACGATACAGCTTGTTTTGGCGCATCGAAAACGAAAGACACCGTTTATTCTGTAAAATTAATTGGTACGAATACCTTTGGCTGCAAGGATTCAACAGTTTCCACCATCAGAGTTTTTCCGAAACCTCTGAGCCGATTTTCAACAGGAAATCAGGCAGGGTGCGGACCATTATTGCTTCAAACAGTGAACACTTCCATACCCCACGATACGGGTTCTATTCGTATTATGAGTTTCAAGTGGAATTTTGGCAACGGCATCATAAGCCAGGCACTAGATACACAGTTGGTCTATCCTGCATCGTTAACCAAAGACACTTCATTTAAAATTGAACTTATTGCTGCATCGGAGCACGGCTGCCTCGATACTTCGAGCAGTCTGATTTCAGTTTATCCCAAGCCATTGGCTTACTTCACTGCCTCGGCCTATGAAGGTTGTTCTCCCGGGAGAAGTAATTTTATGAACTTAAGTAAGCCCTACGATACAGGATCGGTTTACATTATGAAATTTCGCTGGGATTTTGGGGACGGGCAGGTATCAAATCTGCTTCACCCCTCGGTGGTGTACACCCAGAAATTAAATAAAGATTCGGTATTTAATATAACACTGGTAGCTGAAAGCGAACACGGTTGTAAAGATACTTTCAGGCGAAAATTTAATTTGCACCCTTTACCGGAACTGCGATTGAAAAACTTAACTGCAAGCGGTTGCAGTCCGTTGAAAGTAGCGTTTGAAAATGAGAGTTTAAATGGTGAAAAATTCAGCTGGAAGTTTGGCAGTTTGCAGACAGATACGGCTAAAAATCCGGTGAGAATTTTTTACGGAAGGGTTATTTACGACAGCATCATTCCGGTGTGGTTGAGTGCACAATCGAAATGGGGCTGCCAAAGCGATACTTTAAAAACTTATGTGACTGTGAAGGGCAGGCCCGAAGCTGCATTTCTGCAATCGAAAGATTCGTTTTGCTATATGGATCAGATACAATTTTTAAATCAAACTTTGGGTGCTATTGCGTACCAATGGAATTTTGGCAACGGGCAAAACAGCAGCTTAACAAATCCGCGGCTGATGTTTGCCAAATCCACCAATCCGTTTGCTGATACCACTTACAAAGTATCATTGGTGGCACGGGGGCTGAATACCTGCACTGACAGTGCCGAAGGCGTGGTAAAAGTGCTGCCTTATCCCATTTCAAAGTTTACCGGCAGCGATTATAGCGGATGTGCGCCTTTGCAGGTTTCCTTCAATAATCAATCTGTTAATCATGGCCGCTTGATTTGGAATTTCGGAGACGGGGAAACATCAACACAGTGGAACCCTGTACACACTTTTTTCAATTTTTCCGGCCGTGATACACAATACAGGGTAACGCTTTTCACTTATTATCACGATTGTGTTGATACGCTTTCGAGCATCGTTACTGTGGCGGGTCGTCCGTTTGCCATGTTTAAGGCAAACAGATCGGATGATTGTGACAGGGGGTTATTTAATTTTAAAAATGTTTCTGTTGGAGCTGTTACCCAAATATGGAACTTTGGCGATGAACAGTTTTCGGCCGACACCAATCCTTCGCATTGGTTTACTACTTCAGGGTACCGCGATACCTCTTACAGGGTGCAGTTGATTGTCCGCAATGACAGGGGTTGCGCTGATACATTCGACAGGTTGGTTGTTTTGCCGCAGAGATTGCAGGTTAAACTGAAGGATACAAATTATCGACTTTGCGCCCCCGGGGTTGTGAAGTTTGTTAATTTCAGCAGTGGGGCTAAAATTTATTTCTGGAATTTTGGAGATTATCAATCATCGGTTGATCGCAATCCCGAACACACTTACAGCAAGCCCGGGCGTTATCGTTACGCATTGTTTGCTTATGATGCGAACGGGTGTTTGGATAGCGTTGTGGCCAATGGTGAAATTCGGGTGCTGGAAAGCCCGGTTGCCGGATTTACTTATTCCCCTACTGAGTTGAGGATGCCGAAAAACAATGCAGTGCAGTTTACGGACCGGAGTATTTCCACTGTGCCGCTGAATTACCGGTGGGATTTTGGCGATACCGGCACTCTTATCGCACAATCGGAAGTGGCGAACCCAATGTTTGAATACAGCGATTCCGGAAATTTCAGTGTAAGGCTGATTGTTGACAACGGAAGCTGTGCTGATACGGCATACAAAACTTTGAGGGTTGAACCTGCCTATCCGCTACCTGCGTTTAACAGCAGCGTGGATTCCGGCTGCCAGTCATTGCAAGTGCAATTTAAAAATGAGAGCCGCTATGCAAACCGGTTTACCTGGTATTTTGGTGATGGCGATAAAAGCAACGAGGCGAATCCGGTGCACATCTATAAGCAAAGCGGCATTTTTGATGTGAAGTTGATTGCTGAGGGTCCGGGTGGGGTAGAAAGTGTACTGATGAAGCGCAGGGTTGTTGTTTTTGAAAAGCCTTTTGCATCGTTTATGGCCGGGCCCGGAGTGGCCTACCTTCCGAATGCATTTGTGCAAACCAAAAACAATTCAGCAGGCGCCGATGCTTATCATTGGCATATTTTCAACAACAAGGGAAGCAGTCAGGAAAGCAGTTTGTTTGAACCGAGGTTTAAGCTGAGTGATACAGGCCGTTTTCGAATTGTATTGGTTGCGATGAATGAAAAGGGTTGCAGTGATACGATGGAGCAGAAAAATGTGGTGTTTGTGAATCCGGAAGGTTTTATTTACATACCCAATGCTTACACACCGAACGGGGATGAGCTAAATGATTTGTTTAAACCGGTGTCAGTGAATTTGCTTGATGGTGGATATTCCTTTAGCATTTACAGCCGCTGGGGAGAATTGCTGTATCTGACCCATGAAAAGGAGGCTGGCTGGGATGGCCAATATGGCGGTAATCTATGCCAAAGCGGGGTATATGTATACAAGGTGAACGGCAGGCTGATTACCGGGGAGGATGTGGCCTTGGAAGGTGTGGTGCATTTGATGCGGTAATCAACAAACTTTGATAGTACTTTCGGTTATAAACAGACTGCGCAGCAAGGATACTGTATGCTGTGAGGTTTTAATTATACGATGTACTTCTGAAAGTCCTTGTGGTGTGCTTCATCGTACAAGCGTTCTTTGGGCAGGTTGCGGAAATAGTCGTAGGTTATTTTTAGTCCTTCTGAACGGGAAACACGGGGTTCCCAGCCCAGAATCTGTCTTGCTCGGGTGATGTCGGGTTGCCTTTGTTTGGGATCATCGACGGGCAACGGCTTGTAAATAACCTTTTGGGAAGTACCTGTGAGTTTGATGATTTCTTCGGCGAATTCTGCGATGGTAATCTCATCGGGGTTGCCCACATTCACCGGGTATGCATAATCGCTTAAGAGTAAGCGGTAAATGCCTTCAACAAGGTCATCGACATAACAGAAACTGCGGGTTTGACTGCCATCGCCAAAAATAGTGAGGTCTTCGCCACGCAATGCCTGACCGATAAATGCGGGAAGAACCCGCCCGTCGTTGAGTCGCATGCGCGGTCCGTAGGTGTTGAATATGCGTACAATGCGGGTTTCAAGACCGTGATAGGTATGATAGGCCATGGTGATGGCTTCCTGAAAGCGCTTGGCTTCGTCATACACGCCCCGCGGGCCAATGGGATTTACATTGCCCCAGTAATCTTCGTTCTGCGGGTGAACGGTGGGGTCGCCATAGACTTCACTGGTTGAGGCCACCAGAATGCGGGCTTTTTTGCTTTTTGCCAGGCCAAGAAGATTGTGTGTTCCCAAAGATCCGACCTTTAGTGTTTGTATGGGAATTTTTAGATAATCAATGGGGCTGGCAGGGCTTGCAAAATGCAGAATGTAGTGCAGTTCACCGGGTACATGCACGAATTTGCTTACATCGTGGTTGTGGAATTCAAATTGTTCGAGTTGAAAAAGGTGTTC
>CANHCW010000062.1 GCA_947459165.1 Flavobacteriales bacterium | reverse complement strand
GTAATATGAAATCTAATAATAAGGCAAAAGTATTTTTTATCGCTGCGGCTGTTTTGTTCGCAACTTGCGGTAGAGACAATAATCCTGTTAAAGAAAAATTAGGGGATAAAAATGTATCTGCACCTCCACCAACACAACCTACCTTGTCAGGCTCAATAGAATCAAATGTGGATCAATGGAAACGGTTGAGTATCGGTTTTTCAGTATTGCTAAATGATCCTCTAATATGTAATAAGTCAGACTTGCGAATTATAATAAACAATGGTGTTGCTGATAATAGTGGATTCCCAATAAGAAATTTCTCGTTATACAGTTCATTGAAAAGTTCAAGCTTCATGTTTAATCTTCCTTCCGCAGCAACTGATGATTTGTATGATGCTTTGGAATATGCAATAGGGAATAATCCCCCCCCTAATCCAATAAATCCATGGACTCCAGATTTTTTCACATCTTTTCTACACAACTTTGGTTCCGGTATTGATCCTTATTTTATTAATATTGGTATACCTTTAAGGGCATTTCAAGCGCAAAATGGCCATTGGAATATGCCAGCAGTTGTATGTCCTGATCCTGAGGTATTCGGCTTTCCTATGACTGCTTACTCACTCAATAATGGAAACTTAATTGAAATTCAAATATCTGATGATGACCAATATGATGATTTGATTGAATCGGGTAAGTATTTTGTATTGTCCTTAGCTTATGACTATGAATATTTAGATCAAAAAGAAATATCGGGTAAGTGTGAGGGGGGGTATAAGCTTAATGATAATATATGTGATGGAAATTGTGGTGAAAATGAATTTAATTCTCCAAGTGATTGTGGAGATCACACAAAAAATAAAATTTTATATTTGCGTGAAGTAAAAATCAATGAAGACATCGCTGATAGAAAATCAAAGATCAGTCCTGATAGAAAACATTGGGAAAAGGCAATTCAAGGCAATTATGAGCCGGGTTTCTCTTGTTGGATTATGAACAGTAACGGAAACTATTCCTACAGAAAAAAAGTAATGCTCAATAAAATCTCATTTGAAAATGTTAAAAGAACGAGAATAAAAAAGTCTGGATCGGTTGTATCGAGGGGTAATTCTCAAACAAATATTGTCGCCGAACGCAATTTAATTAACTATGGTTCGGTGGTAGTAGCAGAAAATTTCAATCCAATCTTGAGTGATATATATATATTCTTTTATGAACATGATGCATTGAAGCGTCAAAAGTCATATTCTAATGTTCCGCTATCATTCGGAAGTGTTGTTTTTGATTCGTTGTTCTGGAGAGGTTCTAGAGGTAATTTAACCGCTGGTAAGTACAATAGTGAAGCTTGGGGGCTTTCTAGGTCCGGTTTTGCGCCTCCTGTTTCGCCTATGAACTTCTATAATGTGGTACAATCGAGGACAGCTAATTGGGTTTTTGAACTTTATAATGGTGAGCCAATTATGGCTCTTTATCATAGGGATGTTTCGAATAAAGTGAATTATGCTTTGTATTATTATGTTAATCATAGATAGGAGGTTAATATTTCTTATTTCTTATTTTTTCTCTATTTTAAATATAAGCTCTAAACCGCCCATTCAAATCTATATTGGTTCGACCTTTGCGAAGCCAACTTATAATTTATTTTCTATACCAAATAGGTCTAATTATCTCTATAATAATTTTTCTAAATCAGAAGTAAAAGTAGAGAATAAAATCATGAACGCCATAGGTGTGAAAATGTATTTTGATAAAAAAAGAAAATTAATTGCGGGAGTAGATTTTGACCAAATTTCATACAGAATAAGCGGCCCTGATATAGTTGATCCGGACTTTTTCAATTGTGCTTTAGAAATTTACAGAGCAGCTTTTCATTTAAATTATGCCATTATTGAAGGGCAAAGAAATAGTTTTTTTATGGGCTTTAATTTAAATAAAAATTTATTTAAAGAGTATTCAGTCAGAAATGCGCGAATAGAGAAATACGGGAATTTTACCAATACCGGGGTAAAATTAGATGTGTATAGATTCAGTATCCTTCCTATTAATCCTGAAGTGGAGTGTTTGTATAGAATAAACATATTTCCACGAAAAAGCAAAAAAAGCTTTATTGATATAAAAACAAGAATAGGCTTAACCGCCCCATTAATTATATCTTTAGGCATTCCGGCTGCTCAAAATTCATTATTTATGTATACTCCATTTCATAAGTCAATTCAATTTGCTTTAGTTCATCAGTTTGGTAAATAATAAGTTCATAAAATTTCCTTTTCTGGTCATTTGCACTTTTGGCTTTTGCAGCTACAAGAGTTCAGGCCAAGTTTTTATTGATTTTGGCATATCACTTCCAAGTTGGAAAAATACGATAAGACAATCCGATAATTCAGTTTCTTCAAATATTTCTTTAAAGCGAGATAAGCTGTTTGACTATCACATTGGTTTTCAGATCAAGGGCAACGAAAAAATTAAAAGATTAAATCTGCTGACTGCTTTTACAAAAAACAGTGTACTTGTTCAATGTGATGATTTTTATGGCGACGGACAGTTAGTAAGGATTTTTAACCTACATTATTTAATGCTTCAGTTGGATAAATCTTTTGATTTTAAGCCTGCAGGTCATCGTGTTAGTGTTGATGCAGGTATTAGTTTAAACAAATCTATTTTTAATAATTCTCCTTCTCAAATTCAATATTTCAAGCCCGGTAGCCTTTTTGATGCATCATATGCACGCTACGAAAAATTGACATTGAGAGTGCCCAATATAAATGTGGGATTGAATATTCGTGTTACTTGTGACGCAAAGTTGAATGAATTTTATTGTATGAAATTGTATTGTCAAATGGCCGCTTCGATAGCGGCTGATTGGAGTTATGACTGGTATTTTATGGGAAAATCATTTATGAACGGATCTGCAAATCGTTTCTCACCCACTTTTGGTGTTCAATTTCCTTTCAATAGGCAAGGTTCTTAAAAGGAAAACAATCTCAACACGCCTCATACACCACCGCACAACCCTGCCCCACGCCAATGCACATGGTTGCCAGTCCGTATTTTGCACTGCCATTTCTGCGTTTCATTTCGTGTAGCAATGTGGTTGATATGCGGGCCCCGCTGGCGCCCAACGGGTGACCAATGGCAATGCTGCCACCATTTGGGTTTACAATCTCCGCATTTAACTGCAGTTCATTCATGCTGGCAAGAACCTGACTTGCAAAGGCCTCATTCAGTTCCGCCACAGAAAGGTCATGGATAGCAATACCTGCGTGTTTCAGGGCTTTTCTGGTAGCCGGTACCGGCCCAATTCCCATCACTGCCGGATCTACGCCTGCGGCACCTATACCCGCAATGCGGGCCAAAGGCTCTAGATTATAGCGTTTTACCGTTGCTTCTGACGCCAGAAGCAATGCCGCCGCACCATCGTTAATGCCACTGCTGTTGCCTGCTGTTACCGAACCATCTTTTCGGAAAGCGGGTTTCAGATTGGCCAATACTTCTACCTCACTCAAGCGGGGGTGTTCATCGTTATCAAACAAGGTTATCGCCCCTTTTTTTCCGGGTATGGGATAAGCCACAATTTCATTGCTGAACTTACCTGCTTCCTGTGCTTGTTTCCATTTTAACTGTGACTGGTAGGCGAACAAATCCTGGGCTTCGCGGGTAATGCCGTAGCGTTCAGCCACATTTTCGGCCGTTTCGCCCATGCTGTACGGGTGGTACAAGGCTGAAAGCGCGGGATTGGTAAATCTCCAGCCAATGGTGGTGTCGTAAATTTCCACATTTCGCTGAAACGCATTTTCTGCTTTCGCCATCACAAACGGGGCGCGGCTCATGCTTTCAGTTCCTCCCACAACAAGCATTTCCGCTGTTCCGCTTTTAATGGCCATATAGCCATTCATAATACTTTGTAAACCACTGGCGCAAAGTCGGTTTACGGTATAGCCGGGTATTTCAGTGCTTAATCCGGCCAGCAACAAAGCCATACGGGCCACATTGCGGTTGTCTTCACCGGCCTGATTGGCCGCACCGAAAATAACCTCATCGGTATTGTTGAAATCCACGCTGCGGTTGCGTTCTATTAGCGCTTTAATTACATGGGCGGCCATATCGTCGGGACGAACACCGGAAAGGGTTCCTCCGAATTTGCCTACTGCGGTGCGCACCGCGTCAATTACATATACCTCTGACATGAATGTGCAAAGTTATTGGTTATACCTGAAAACCACCTTTTTTACAATGTACTGATGTCTTTCGTTTGTGACTACTTTAAATTCGCGCTGTTCAATGGTGAAAAGGGTGAAATGCGCAACGGCTTTAGCCTTGGCCTTTTTTTTGGCTTCGTGGCCCCTTTTTTCTGTTTTGGGAATCCGGTTTCATAAAGAAAAAATGAAACAGCAACTTGAGTTAATGCTCAAATGCGACGCGGCAGAGGTGCTTTTGCTAAAAAAGGCAGATTTTCCATTTCTGCAGAAACAAAAAGAATTTGATTTTCGGGGTCAGCGTTTTGATGTCATCAGCATTGCCGATGAAGGAAGCCTTTGGCGTGTATCAGCCATTAACGACAAAAAGGAGAAGTGGCTTGAAGAACAAGCCGAAAAAGAAGCAGGGAAAATAGGGGTTTTCAGCGGCTGGTTCGCAGCAGGTCCAGGTGCTGAAATATTTCAGTTCAGGGTTCCTATTCCGGGTTCAAAATTGCTTTGGGTTGCGCTGCTCTTGACCGATGAATGCGGTTTTTCAGAAGTTGTTGTTCCTCCGCCAAAGGTGGTTATTTAAGGAGTCATTCCCAAATCATACACGATGCTGCGCAAACAACGCAGATTTCTTTATTTAAATCCTTTAACAACAAACAAATATTTCAAATGAAAAAAACAACACTTTTGCTGTTGGCCATTGGAATTGTGGCTGTAGCAAAGACTCAAAATGAGTCATATAACAAAAAAAATAAGGATACTTCTGAAATGGAGAGTATCGATGAGGTTTTGGTTTCGGCCCAGCGATTTGGTGCTGAACGGTCGAAAACAACCCGACAAATTGAAGTGATAACTGAAAAGCAAATGCAACTGGCTCAGCAGGGTAACATGGCAGATGTGCTTGCACAAACAGGACAGGTTTTTGTGCAGAAAAGCCAACTGGGCGGGGGAAGTCCTGTGCTGCGCGGTTTTGAAGCCAGCAGGGTGCTGCTGGTCGTGGATGGTGTTAGAATGAACAATGCCACTTATCGTTCCGGTCATTTACAGGATATTGTCACAGTCGATCAGTTCATGCTGGATAGAACGGAGGTGTTTTTTGGTTCCGGTTCTACCCAATACGGCAGCGATGCATTGGGTGGAGTAGTGTATTTAAAAACCAGAGAGCCTAAATTTCGCGACCAACCCTTTGGCTTTGTTAAATCGAATGCAAATCTGCGTTATTTAAGTGCCGCAAGGGCTGTTGTTGCAAATGTAAATTTGGAGCTCAGCGGGCGAAAAGTTGCCTGGATTTTTAGTTCCAGCAGCAGTGATTTTGGAGATTTACGAATGGGCAAAGGACGGCATTTCTCTCAGTGGGATACCTTTGGTTTAAGAAAGTTGTATGCTGCACGCATCAACAGCATAGACACCATGCTCTCAAACCCCGACCCTTATGTTCAACTTGGAACAGCCTATCGGCAGATGGATGTTTTCAGCAAGCTTTGTATTAAAACAGGTTCACTAACCCACATTTTTAATGCTCAATTATCCGGCTCATCATTGGTGCCGCGGTATGACCGCATGACAGATGTTTCCGGAGGTGCTCTTCGTTTTGCTACCTGGAATTATGCCCCACAGAACAGAGATTTCTTTTCCTACACACTACTCATACCAGGGGGCAGTAAATGGAATCACCGAATTATTCTTTCAACTCAGAACACAAAAGTGGGAAGGGTCACCCGCAGGTTCCGCAACAACAATGAACTGACGCAACTGGATAGGGTCAACATGACCGCTGTGAATTATGATTTTCGCTACAATTTGAACAAAGCTATCCAGTTTCAGGGAGGAGTTGAGTGGGTGTATAACAAGGTCAGTTCGCAGGCCACTATTCAGAATGTTCTCACTGGCGTTGTTGCTCCTTCGGGCAATACCCGCTATGCCGATGGTGGTGCAACAACCAGCTCCGGTGCGGCTTTTGTGAACGGAATTTGGGAGATTAAACCAGGCGATTTTATTGTTGAAGGTGGTGTGCGTCTCACGGCCTATAGCCTTGAAGCCCGCTTCACCGAAAATAACTTACTTAAATTGCCTTACAGCAAGGCCGAAGTGCAGAGTCTTGCCCCGGTTTACAATGTTGGTTTTACAAAAAAAATGGGAGTGGATGGACTTTACCTGAAAACCAGTTTGTCCAGCGGTTTTAGAAATCCAAATGTGGATGACATGACCAAGTTATTTGAAAGCGTATCGGGACGAAAACTCGTCATTCCCAACCGCAATCTGAAACCTGAAAGAACCAGAACCATTGATTTGGGGGTAAGCTATGAAACAGGTCCTTTGAGAATTGAATTTGGGGGTTATCATACCCGTCTTACTCAATTTTTGATGGACCGAAGGTCAGCTTACAATGGGCAGGATTCAATTTTATTTGATGGGCAAATGACACCGGTATTTCAAATGGACAACACAGCTGAAGGGTTTATTCGGGGAATGTACTTTGCCTCAAAAATAAAGTTGCGCAAAACCCTGTATGCAGACTTTAACTATACAAGCACATTTGGGCGTTATCGTTATAGCGAAGGCAATGAATGGCAACCGCTGGATCACATAGCGCCGGATTTTGGCAGGGTGGGACTTCGTTGGGTTCAACGCAACTGGCAGTGCGAGTTTTTTATGTTGTTCAACGGACAGAAAATACAAAAAGAATACAGTCCAAGTGGGGAGGACAATGAACAGTATGCGCCTGGTGGTGAAATGCCTGCGTGGGAAACCTACAATATCAGGGCAAACTGGCAGGCGCATAAGAATTTCAATCTTTCATTCGCAGTTGAAAATTTGCTTGATCTTCATTACCGCACATTTAGCAGCGGTGTAAGTGCTGCCGGAAGGAATTTCATTGTCTCGGCAAGATTTTCATTCTAAAATAAAAAGGCCGGTTTGCCGGCCTTTTTTTATGTCAATGTGACAGCATGATTCTGTGGGACTTATTTTTGCTTTACTTTAGCAATTAAAATTGTATGAAGGTAGAACAAATTTACACCGGTTGTCTGGCTCAGGGCGCCTACTATATTCACAGCCAGGGCGAAGCCGCCATTGTTGACCCATTGAGGGAAATAAAACCCTACCTGGAAAGGGCTGAAAGAGACGGAGTAAAAATCAAATACATTTTTGAAACGCATTTTCACGCCGATTTCGTAAGTGGTCACCTCGATTTGGCCAAAGCCACCGGTGCCACTATAATTTATGGTCCGCTGGCAAAAACCGCTTTTGATGCGCACATTGCCCATGACGGTGAGGTATTTAAAGTTGGCGAAGCCAGTATGGAGGTTTTACACACACCCGGACACACCATGGAGAGTACCTGCTACTTGTTGCGGGCTGCCGACGGTACTGCTGAAGCTGTGTTTACAGGCGACACTTTATTTATAGGCGATGTGGGAAGACCGGACTTGGCGCAAAAAGCGGCGAGCATGACACAAGAGGAATTGGCGGCAACCCTTTTTCACTCACTGCGAAGTAAGATTATGACGCTTGATGAGGATGTACTGGTGTATCCCGCCCACGGTGCAGGCAGCGCCTGCGGAAAAAATATGAGCAAGGAAACGGTGTCGACCATTGGTGAGCAAAAAAGACTGAACTACGCCCTGAGGGCAGATATGACAGAGGCTGAATTTGTGAAAGAGGTTACCGATGGATTGCTTCCGCCCCCGGCATATTTTCCCATGAATGTGGCCATGAACAAACAAGGTTATGAGAGTATTGAACTGGTTTTGAAACGCGGGCTGAATGCATTGAGTGCAGACGCATTTGAGGCGGCAGCCAACGAAACCGGTGCTCTGATGCTGGATACCAGAAAAGCGGCGGATTTTCATAAAGCATTCATACCAAACAGCATAAATATTGGGGTTGACGGGCAGTTTGCACCCTGGGTCGGCGCACTGATTCCCGATGTGAAACAACCTCTGCTGATCGTAACCGATGCCGGCAGGGAGGAAGAAGTGATTACCCGGCTTGCACGCGTTGGCTATGATAATGTGGTGGGTTACCTTTCCGGAGGATTTAAAACATGGCAGGAAACAGGAAAAGAAACGGACAGCATCAGAAGAATTACAGCCATGCAGTTTGCAGATGAAGTGAATGACCAAGCAGTGGTGGATGTGCGAAAGCCCGGGGAATATGAAGCCGAGCACCTGCTGAACGCATCGAGTTTGCCTTTGGACTTTATAAATGACAACATGGCGTCTTTTCCCCAAAGCCATTTCTTTTTGCATTGCGCAGGTGGTTACCGAAGTATGATTGCCGCATCCATATTAAAATCAAGAGGTATTGAGAATTTTACCGAGGTGGAAGGTGGTTTTGCGGCCATCTCGAAAACAAATTTACCAAGAACAAATTTTATTTGCCCAAGCACATCTGCTTAAATGATGTGGGGTTAAACAGCAATACCTTCTTACTTTTGCAGCTTTATGGGACGCATATTTGAAAAACGCAAACACAAAATGTTCGCCCGCTTTGACCGCATGGCGAAGCAGTTTACCCGCATTGGAAAAGAAATTGCCATTGCTGTAAGACAGGGCGGGGTAAACCCCGATTACAATCCGAGGTTGCGCATGGCCATTCAAAACGCCAAAAGCGTGAACATGCCCAAAGACAGGGTGGAAGCGGCGATAAAAAGGGCAAGTGATAAAGATACTGCAGGTTACGAAGAAATAAAGTACGAAGGATATGGTCCGCACGGCGTTGCCATTTTAATTGAATCGGCCACAGATAACAATACCCGCACGGTTGCCAATGTTCGTTCTCACTTTAATAAGTGCGACGGTGCGCTGGGTAAAACCGGCTCTCTTGATTTTATTTTCACCCGGAAAGGGGTTTTCAAAATTTCCAAAGCAGCCCTGAAGGGTAAGGATTTGGACGAATTTGAGCTGGAAATTATTGATTTTGGCTGCGAAGATTTGGCCATAGACGACGAGGAGGTTTATGTGTACACTTCATTTACCGATTTTGGCAACATGCAAAAAGGGCTTGAAGATTTGGGAATTGAAGTGGCAAATGCCGAACTTCAATACATTCCAAACTCGTTCGTTGATTTAGATGAAAACCGGGCGGCCGAAGTATTGGAACTGGTGGAGAGGCTTGAGGGTGATGACGATGTTCAGAATGTTTATCACAACCTGCGATAAGAAATCTTTTATTTCGGACAGGTAGCGCAGTTTGATTTTTTCTCAATAACCGGCATGTTGGCCGTTACATACAGGTAGCGTTCGGGCTCGGTTGGATCGTTGCACACCACCCATAAACTGGTGGTCGATTTCCCTTTTTTTATTCCTGAATCGTAAGTGATTTTAACCGATAGGGTTTCACCCGGTTTGATGATGTTGTTGCTGTATTCAACCTTCACGCAGGCACAGTTGGGGAATATTTCGTGAATTTTAAGATCGGATTTGCCGGCATTGGTAAATTTAAACTCTGACTTGACAATGTCTCCGCTTTCCAATGGTCCGAAATCGTGCGATTTTTTGTCAACAACCAACTTCGGTGCCTTGGCCAGTGCTTTGGCATTCATTTTAGGGAAAAACTGTTTCAGGGTATAGGTTACATACATTCCGGTGTAGGGCATTACCGGGTGGTCGGAACTGATGGGTATTTCAAACGCCCCGTATCCATAACCTTTAATAAGTCGGCCGTTGACAATAATTTTAATTTTGGCACTCTCGTTGGGCTCGAGGCTTTGAGGAAAGCCCTTGATTTGACAATGGGCGGGAAGGTTGCTGAGTGGGTTAAAGTTGGTGGTAAAAGTGCTTGAGTTGGTAATTCTCACCTCAATTGAGTCGACCTGATTGTCGTATAACTGCGGAAATGCAACGGTTTGACTGCTAAAAGAAATTTTACCGTAATCGGGTTGAACAAAATCAGTGGGCATGGCTTCTTTCTGCACATTGCCAGAAATATCGAGATGAACAAAGGGAGCATTCGCAGCATTGCTGTATACGGTAATCGTTTTGTTGAATTCACCAATACGACCCGTGGTTTCGTATTTGGCATCTACATACCCCGCTTCGCCGGGGTGAACGGTGTCTCGGGTCCAGTCCGGGGTGGTGCACCCACAACTGGTTTGCACGGTGTTAATGAACAAGTCGCGGGTACCTGTATTTTTAAACTTGAAACGGTGTGTCGCGAAGTGAATGTCTTCCTGAATGTTTCCGAAATTGTGCCTTACTTCATCAAATTCAATTTTGGGGCCTGCCATTTCGCCCTTTATCTGAGCATTTGTAATTAGGGCAAAACCCAAAAGTGAAGCGCTGAAAACACATTTAAGCATGGTTGTAAATGAACAAAATCCGTTCCACAATCAGACGATTTTTCAATTCTTATGGTTGCCCACTTTGTCTATCAACCACTTGTTTTGCTTTACGCAGTGAGAGAAAAGGGCAAGATGCGCCTGCATGAGGCTTTTCAGTTCTTCATAAACTGGTCCGCTGTGAGGTAGGTTTTTGTGCCGTTTGTGATTTCTTGGCTGTGAGTGAAAATCTTTTACAGCACCTTCCGCATCAATGCCAAGCGAATAAGGGTAGCGCACAATGTAATACAGTCCTTTTTCTTTGTGAATACTGTATCCCTGGTAAGCAGAATCGAGGGCATTTTTACCAAAGCCATAAAAAGGTTGCGAAATACCGGTCATAGCCATCAGGGTGGGAACAATATCGCATTGCGAAACGGTTTTGTCTACAGTTCCGGGTTGAATATTATTTCCATAAAACAGGAGAGGTATTTCGTAATGTCCACTGCTGCTATAGAAGTAATCATCTTCGCCGTAACTGGTGTGGTCGCCGGTTATGACGAAAATGGTTTCATTGAACCATTCGTATTTGCGTGCTTCAGCGAAGAATGATTTCAGTGCAAGATCCGTGTACCTGATGCTTCTGTGAATGGGGAGTGTGCCATTTGGGCATTGCGATTTGTATTGAGGCGGTACCTGATAAGGATCGTGAGATGACAGCGTGAAGACTGCATTAAAGAATGGTTTCTTCATGGTATCGCAGCACCTGAGAAAGTATTT
>CANHCW010000061.1 GCA_947459165.1 Flavobacteriales bacterium | reverse complement strand
TATTACTGGCAGGTGTACAATGGCAGTTTCTGGAGAAATATTGGAACAACGGGTAATGATCCCGTTTTGTATGCCAATTACACCACCAACAGACTGGAAGTGTTGACTGTGAACGATTCAATGAATAACTTTAAGTATCGTTGTCAGGCTGGTAACAGCTGCGATACGGCAATGGGCTTTGCCACTTTGAATACTCCTATTAGCTTAAATCTTGACATGTTTCAACTGACTGCCCAGTCATCTGAGGCCTGGGTAAAACTCACTTGGTTAGCCGCCGGGGAAGACGAAATCAGTTACTACATACCTCAATATTCATTCGATGGAAAGCAGTTTCAGGATTATGGTGCAGTTTCGAAAAAAACTGTTTCAGGCATGAATTCTTATACCTTAACCATCGCGCGTGAAAGAGGCAAAACAGTTTATTACCGAATTGTGGCTGTGGGTATAAATGGTATTGGTGAATACAGTAACAGTGTTGTGGTAGGTGCTGACCCAACAGCTCAACTGGCATTGTCACCCAATCCTGTATGGGTAAATGCGAATAAGGCCGAGTTTACATTGCATTACAGCCGCGATTGCGAACTGCTGCTTAAAATCTATGGTGCCGATGGTAAATTACTGCTAGCAAAAAATACAATGTTGAGCAATGGAAAAGCCATTGTTGATATGAAGTCAATTGTCCAGAACCAAAGCTTACTGTTTATTCATACTGAAATGCCTGAAACTGGAGAAATAAAGGCGTTTAAGCTTCTGATTTTGCATTAAAAGTTTAAACAGTGGGGTTTGTTGAGGCAGATTCGAGGAATTCGGGTTGACCTGTGGCTATCTCTTTTTTAAGGTAAATACTTAGTATTTTCAGGAAGAAAGCCAGAAATTCGAGCTTGTAAAACGGCAAAACATCTTGTACAGAAGTCTTTACCTTCGTTTATTTTGACAAAAAGCGGAACCTACAGAGTGCGTCCCGGCTTGGTTTCGTTTACCCGTATAGAACTGAACTGAAGTAAATTCCAAGGCCCTCCAGAGTTTTTTAGGAATTGCTTGGAATTTAGAAGTGATGAAGGTCTACTAGAAGTCCAAAACTGTTGGGGTCGTTTAAGAGATCATGAAATAGGACCGAATAAAACAGATTTGACTAAACAGTAGGAGCAAAATGCATACCGAATGTACTTAAAATATCGGACTCAAAATTGTTCTCGACTTTTTAATCCCAATTACTTTGAGCTATCACTAAAACAGCCCAACAGGAAGCGTTTTCAGGCTAAAACTGGGGATATTTCCGGTTTAATCCTCAATCATTCCCCATGCAGTGGCAAGGTGAACCAGGTCAACCACCTGACGAACCCTCAGTTTGTCCAGCAAACGACCTTTGAAAGTGGAAATGGTAGTGGGTTTCAGGTTTAGCTGTTCACAAATTTCCGAGTTAGAATAACCGTTTATAAGTGACATAGCAACCTGCATTTCCTTTCTGGTTAGTTTGTGGAAAGGGTTTTCAACCGTTCCGCTTTTGATTTTGAGAATGGGAGGGAGGGCTTCACCTTCGTTAATTTTCCTGATTAATTCCTGAATGACATTCAGTTCAGCGGTTTTGTTCACATAACCCTTAATATGGGTTTTGATGAGCATGCGTGTGAGAGCCTCTTTGGGTGTTGTTGTGAAAACGATGCTGGGAACTTTTTCAGCCACACTTTCAAATTTTTCAAAAAATTCATAAGTCTCTACCCCAGGCATTTTGACCTCTGTGATAATAAGATCATAGTCGTTTTCAGCGGCGAACCTCTTCACTTCAAAAAAGGTTACGGCCGTATCAATTTTACATTTGGGAAGTTCACGGCGAATTAATTCGCTTAAGCCTAACAAGACAACTTTTTGATTGTCTGCAAGAAGTATTCTTTTGATCATGTTGTTTTGATTTAATTTATCACTGGATTATCGAATTGCAAAAGTATTGATTTTGTTGTTAATATCAAAACCAAAATAGATATAGGTCGAACGGCTTTGTTCGTTATATTGTTGTTCAACAAATTGATGGGGGTGGGTGAAATTTGTTTTGTAATCATTTGTTGGCAAAACAGCGAGTTGTGCCAAATATTTTTTATGATTTAGGTTCTGCAACCAACTGACGGGAATCATTTTAAAAATTACCGCATGGCCTTGTAAACTATTTCAATTGCCCCGGTTCTGATATTATTGGTAATGATTTTCCTGTTGTTTTCATCGGGGTAAGTTCTGTTGCTCAGGAATACAAATACCATTTGATTTTCAGGGTCGCCCCAGGCCCATATACCGGTAAAACCGCTGTGCCCGAAAGCTGATTTAGGAATCAGATCACTCACATTCGCTTTATTGCCCGCTTCGTCGTTGGGTTTGTCGAAACCGGCACCTCGGTAAGTGTTTTTCTGTCTTGCCGTAAACTCGCTGATCGTTGCCTGCTTTAGAAATTCCTGATTCTTCCATTTGCCGCCATTGAGTAGCATTTGCATCAATTTGGCGAGATCTTCTGCATTGGAGAACAGACCGGCGTTGCCTGCCACCCCGCCCCACATTGCCGCACTGGGATCGTGAACAAATCCCTGAACCGTTTGATTCCTAAAATAGCCGTCAACACAAGTGGGTGCAATTACATCGGTTTCGAACTTCACTGCAGGCTTAAATCCAAGCCGTTTAAGGTTCATGGGCCGGTAAAAAGTATTGTCAACATACTCGTCCAGGGTCTCTCCCGTTATTCTTTCAACCATTCGTCCAAGAATAATCATGCTTAAATCGCTGTAAAGGTATTCTCCTTTGTTTTTTAGCGGGCTTTTAACAATCATTTTCCAAAGCGTGTCTTTGAATGTTTGTCTCATCCAAATGGAATCTGAAATCTGAATGCGGTGACTGATATCAAAATTGCTGCTGAAAAGACCCGGATATTTTGCGGCTTCCAGGTAGAAGGGAATGAACGCCTGCAAGCCCGCCTGATGAGTGAGTAATTGCCTAACCGTGATTTTTTCTTTGTTCGTGCCCTTCATTTCAGGCAAGTACATGTGAATATGGGCATCGAGTTTTACTTTGTTTTGCTCGTGTAATTTCATCACAGCCAGTGTGGTAGCTGCTATTTTGGTTACTGATGCCAGATCGTAAAGGTCGGTGGATTTGACTTCCCTTGTTTTGTCGTAGGTAAAAAAACCGTAGGCCTTTTGGTAAATGGCTTTTCCGTTTTTTAAAACCATCAACTCTCCGCCGGGCATGTTGCCTTCAAGCACTGCTTTATCCAGGTAATTGCTGAGTGCGGCCGAAAAATCTGATTTCATTCCTTCCTTCAACGGCGAAGAAACGGGCAGGGGATCTTCCATCATTTCTTTGGTGCTGATGCCCATACCGGGGGTATAGCCTCTTCCTGCGGTGGCGGGAAGTTTTCCTGTGGCTGGTTTTTTGCCAAAAATGATGTCTGCAGCGGTCTGTTGATAAGCAGAATCGTCTTGCCATGCGGCTATCAAACAAGGCAGATTGGGTAGGTTGTGTAAAATGTAAACATTGCCAAAAATCACCACCACCACGCGGGCTTTTTCGTTCAGCGCATAGATGTTCTGTACCACTTGCTGGGGTAGAAAAATACTCTTTTTCCCCCACAAATTCTGGTCGTGAATACCCACGATTACATTGTCGAAATGGCGGGCAAGTGAGTCGGACATTTTGCCGAAGGTTTCGTAGTCGCTGTCGCGGTCTGTGTGAAATTTTTTAATTTGTCCGTGTTTCTGCAAAGTCGATCCAAAAACATAATTCCCGGTTTTGCCAATGCTCCAGTATGCGGTTTTCCCTCTGTGGCCCTCTAACACAGGAATCCAATTGTGCTTGTCGCTGACCAGTGTAACGGCTTGTTCGGCAGTTTGCAGCTGAATTTGACCGGCTTCATCAGACAACAATTCATTCATGAGGTTTTCTGTGCTCACCAATGCGCTGCGGTGCAAGCCGGCCTGATACTTGAAATAAAGTATTTTGCGAACTCTTTCAGTTATATCTGTGCTGTCGATAAGGCCTTTTTTTACTTTGTTTTCAATCAGATCGATGGCTTTGGGAACATTTTCGGGAAACAGAACAATGTCGTTGCCTGCTTCCACGGCGGCGAGTTCGGCAAATCCGGGTCCATACAGCGAGGCCACCCCTTTCATGTTCAGCGCATCGGTAATCACCAGGCCCTTAAAGCCCATTTGTTTCTTTAGTAATTCATTCACAACCATGGGCGACAAACTGCTGGGGCGGTGCGGAACCGAATCGAGTGATGGAATTTCGAGGTGTGCAACCATGGCGCTTTGCACCCCGTCGTGAAACAGTTGGCGAAAGGGCTGGAGTTCCACCGATTCAATACGCGTTTTGTCTGCTTCAATTCTGGGAAGTTCCAGATGGCTGTCGGCCTCGCTGTCTCCGTGTCCTGGGAAGTGTTTGGCGCAGGCAATAATACCTGCATCCTGCATGCCCTTAGTTATCATACTCCCCAAGCGGGCAACGGTGCCTGCAGTTTCGCCAAAACTTCTGAAACCGATGATGGGATTGTTGGGATTGGTGTTAACATCAACAACAGGGGCAAAATTGATATGAATGCCGAGTCGTTTGCATTGTTTGCCTATTATTTTCCCTGTTTGGTAAACAAGATCGGCGTTGCCGGTGGCCCCCAATGTCATTTGATAGGGAAGACGCGCAATGTTGTTGAGGCGCATAGCGGGGCCCCACTCACCGTCAATAGCAATCAATAGAGGCGTTTTTGAAATTTGCTGATAATAATTGGTTTGGTAAACCTGCTTCAGGGGGTGTCCCTGAAAATAACAAATGCCGCCTATGTTGTACTTTCTAATCAGGGTTTCCACATCCTGAATGTGGTCGTTTCCTTTGTTGCTCCATGCGGCAATCATCATCATTTGCCCAATTTTTTCCTGCAAACTGAGGGTTGAAAGAACACTGTCGCCCCAACGGCAATGATAATTGCCGCCTCTCCAGTCCTGAGAATGAAGCGGCATGAAGAAACCGGAGAAGAGAAAAAACAGATTACAGATTAAAATGCGTTTCATTGGGGCAAGGCAAATTTAACTTGTTTTTTGTAGGGGGCGATGCATTTATTCTTGCATAAATTGTGCTAAATTGGTGTTTGAATTTATTTTCGGACAAAATTTTAATCATCAGGCAACATTTATCTGAAAGAGATTGTCAAACAACTCAAACAGGCAATGCTTGCGAATTTTAGAATAACCGATGACAGAAAAAGAACTGGTCGATGGATGCATAAAGGAAGACCGCAAATGCCAGGAACGGCTTTGGTCTTTGTATGCTCCCAAATTGCTCAGTGTGAGTTTGAGGTATTGCAAAAGTCGCGAAGATGCTGAAGATGTTATAATGGAATCATTTGTTAAAATATTCGATCACCTTCACGAGTTCCGCTATCAGAGTAGTTTGGAAACCTGGATGCGCCGCATTGTGGTGAACAACAGCATTAACAAATTGAGATCATTTAAATTTACAGAGAGTATTGACGATGAGGTTCACCAGATTGGATTTAATGATAAGGCATTTGAGCAAATGAACGAGAGAGAATTGCTGAAAATGCTGGAGTCGTTGCCGGTTGGTTACCGCACCGTGTTTAATATGTATGCCATAGAGGGTTTTTCGCATAAGGAAATTGCAGATTCGTTGGGAATTGACGAAGGTACAAGCCGCAGTCAGTTGGCAAAAGCCAGAAAAACCCTCCAGGATATGGTATTGAAAACAGAAAGGAATCAGGCATGAGTCATCCGGATAGTCATTTTAGAGACAAATTATACGATTTGGAAACCCCGCTGGGCAGTCGTATGTCTTTCGATGAGGTGATGCGCAGGCGAAAATCGGCGAGAAAATTGTTGTGGTGGAAACCGGTTGTGATTGTTCTTGCGGGCTTGTTTACCATTGCGGGTTCTGCCTATTTTTATATGGGCGATGATGCCGGAAAACAAAATGGCACGGCTGTGCAGAGCCAAAAGGTGAATGAAAATGCCGGCATCAATGACAAATTCAGTGAAAGGAACGAGAACAAAAGCGCTTCTGACAATGCTGCAAGCAATAATGAGCCATTCGCACAGGCAGGAACACAGCCGGAACAAAAATGGACTTCAGATACGCAGATCAATACGGGCAGTTCGCACAATTTGAATACAGAATTACTGAACAGAAAAACCGGAGAAATTTTGGTAACGGCTGCAGGGGGGGAGAAATCGGATGCGGTTTCAGGACAAATTGTTCTGAATGCCGCAGCCGATGTGAAGCTGGTGGAAAGATCGGTTTTTGCACGCATGCGCAGCTTGATAAACTTTTACAAAAAGAGTGCAGATCTGAAGGCGCCCGAATGGAAAGAGATTGAGAGTTTAATGAGACTGCACTACATGCCCCAAAGGTCAATATTGCCAGATTTTATTGAGTTTTCAATGGTCACCGGGGGCAATGGTTACCGCAATTTTGATGAAAAAGCCGATTTCAGTGTTCGAGGCAACCATCAGTTTTCGCAATACAGGGCTGTGGCGCTTTATAGTTTGCCGGGCGATTTGATGCTGGGTGCGGGTGTGATTTCAGAATGGGGAATGGGAGCCGCCCAGGTGCGCAGAATGGAGAATATTCAAAGAATGGTGATTGACAGCCATACTTTAGTCATCATACAGCCGGGTTTGCCACCTAAAAATGTGGTGGTGAAAGATACAAGTTTTGTAAATGAACGGGTTGCCAAAGGTTCTGAGGTTTCTTACCGTTTGAGCAAATATGCAGTTCCCATTGCATTGCGTTATATGATTCAAACAGGTAAAGGCAGTTTAAGACTGGGTATGGACATTGCTCCGGGCATCATGGCTTCGCAGTCGGGAACCCTTTTCAGTAAAAATAGCATTTTGGCGGCGGAACAATTGCCTGACAGGGCCTTTACGCTAGATTTAAAATTGAGTGCGGGTATACAGTTTGCACTTTCGGCCAAAACATCGGTTATTGCTGAACCGGTATTCAATATGCAATCGGTGCGGGGAGGTCAGTGGAAGCAATTCAACAGAGCCGGTTTGGGATTTGGATTGGGTTTTGTTTACCGCCTCTGAATTTTTAACTTTGTTCGGTGAGGTTTATTATTTCGGCATTATGGCTGTTGTTTTTTTGTTCGATGCAGGCGCAGGATACTTCGCTGAGCCGCACTTTGGGGAACATTGAGCTCAATATGCATTCGGCAGCGGGATTGGGTTCGGTGAAACCGGCCTGCAGTTATCAGGGAAAACCTCTCATTAAAAAATTATCAGTGTGGCTTACGGGCACAGGCAATGCGGGCATGGATACCGTTGCTTTGGCTAACGATGTGTTTGGATCTGCCTCATCGTGGTGTGAAGGGCCTGCCGCATTCAGCGGAAACCTGCGGCTGAGCAGAAATGAATGGCGCGGATTGTGGCAGGTTGACAAAGGGGCAGTGCTGGCGCACAGAAAAAACTATTTGCAAGCAGGGTACAAAGTTCCGGCTGATATTGATCAGTGGCCCGGTTCGTTTGCGAAATCAGGTTTTGCTTCGCTGCTTGCACCCTATGCCGATGCCAATTTAGATGGGGCTTACAATGCGGCAGACGGCGACTATCCCTATTTGCCCGGACAGGAGAATGTGTGGAGTATGGCTTCAGATTCGGCGGGCAAGTCGGTGTTTTTGAAAAAAGAGGTGAATGTGGATTTGTCTTCGCTTTGGTTCAATATAGCATCAACCGACAGTGTTTTGCAAAATACAGCGATGAACCGACTGACAGTTTGCAACCGTTCCGGGGCAAAGCTGGACGAGGTGAAGCTGTCACTTGCTGTTGACTTTGCCATCGGCGATGTTTCAGATGATTATTTGGCAACCGATGTGCCGAACAAAGCTCTGCTGGGACTGAATGCCGATGCACAGGATGCTGTTTTTGGCTCGAATCCACCGGCGGCAGCGGTGGGTTGGTTGTCAGCCAAAGTTGCGGGCAGTATGCGTTTTGAACAAGGGAATGATGCAGTACAGGGGGCCCCAGTGAAGGGTGCTCATTTTTTTAATTTGGCCGCAGCAAAATGGAAAACTGGCAATCCACTGGGGTTTGGAGGCCGTGGATTGGATGCCAACGGAAAAACAGCCCGATTCATTTATCCGGGCAGCACAGATGCAAACTCCCCCCGCAGCTGGTCGGAAGCGGGAGAGGGCAACAATCCTGGCCGACGCACAGGATTGATCAGTACAGACACCTTTTCTTTGAACGGTGGGCAGTGCAGGGTTTTTGATGCTTTTGTAACGGTAATCAATGCTGCAAAGGATGAATTGACGATTTCGAAAAATTTGCAGAAAGTTCATTATGTTTACGCTGCGGTTGATTTTTCGTTGTTTGCGCAAGCAAGTCAAAAAGATAAAAAGCACACTGTTTACCCAAACCCGGCTGAAAGAAATGAACCGGTATTTTTTAATTTAAAGCCCATGAGCAAAGTGGGTATTTGGGACAGCAAAGGAAGTTATACTGAAATGCTCAGCGGAACCATGGGCGAACTGAAGTTTGAAAAACCCGGTATCTACCGGATAGTACCTGTAGGTGGCGCACCTGCAGTGGTTGTGATTTATTGAATTACTGAGGGAACGGTTACCCGCCAGTTTTGGAAATTTTCTGACTTGCCGGTGCGAATGTCGTCGAGCTTTGACTTGATGATTTGCGTTACATTTTGGCTGTTTTCAGTGACCAGGTTTATTATCTGATCGCGGTAGGCAAGTGTTTCGATATTGATGAGTGTAGCAGCTGTGCCTGAAATAAAGAGCTCTTTTAATGTTCCGTTGTTGTTGGCTTCGAACAATTCGTGAACCGAAATTTTGCGTTCTTCAACCCGATAGCCGAGGTGGCGCAGAACCTGAATGCTGCTGTCGCGGGTGAGACCTGAAAGGAGTGTGTCGCTGAGTGCAGGCGTGGCGATGTGATCGTGAAAAACAGCGAAAAAGTTGGTGGTGCCGGTTTCTTCAACATAGGTGTGGGTAAGTGGATCGGTCCACAAAACCTGATCGAAACCTTCGCTTTGCGCTATTTTGGTTGGGTACATGGCTCCGGCGTAATTTCCTGAACACTTGGTAAAGCCTACGCCGCCGGGGGCAGAACGGCTGAAATGTTCTTCTACTTTTACTTTTAGCGGTTTGGCATAGTACGGGCCAACTGGGCAGGTAAATATGGCAAAGCGGTATTTTTCGCTTGGTTTTACTCCTATAAAATCGTCTGTAGCAAACATGTAGGGCCTGATGTACAGGGTGCCTTTGTCTGCAGGCGGAATCCAGGCGCGGTCGAGGTCAATGAGTTGCAGCAAGGCTACCATAAACAAATCTTCGGGGAATGCTGGCATGACCATTCTTTCCCCGCTGATGTTGAGGCGTTTGAGGTTGTCGGACGGGCGAAAAAGAAACACCTCATTTTCACCGCGAAAAGCCTTCATGCCTTCGAAAATGGATTGACCATAATGAAGTGCGGAGGTTGCAGGACTGAGACTGAAATTGCCATATGGGAGGATGGAGGGGTTAGACCAATGCTGCCCGTCGAAGTCGGCAATGAACATGTGGTCGGAAAAAACCTTTCCAAAGCCGATATTATCGAAATCTACATCAAAAATTCGACTTTTGTTTATTCGGTTTAGGTTAATATTGTGGGGCATTAAGGAGGCAAAAATAAGCTAAAATATGAGAGAGCACAGCAGCAATGGAATGTTAGCGGAAAATCCGCTGGAACTGGAGATGGTTTTTTCGGAAGGCGTATTTATTGCTGATGGTGATGTGAAATTGAACGATGGCTCAAAACCCGAGGAGGGGAAAGAAACTGAAACGGAGGAAAGAGAATCCAAAGATGAAATGGTACCGGTTTCAGAGCCGAAAATAGAACCTGAAACACCTGTGCAAGAAGCGGTGAATGTGCCTGAGGAAAATGCAATCAAAAAAGAATTGAATGCAATACCCTTTAAAGAAGCGGCAGTTGAGATTGTTGCCGAAAATACGGAAAAGCCAGCTGTTGTTGCGCTGAGCAAGCCGGTGAGGGTGTTAATTAACTTCCAAAACGGATTGTTTAACGGCGAGGATCAAACACGGGAACTGGTGAAGAAATTCTTCTCTATCATTACCAAAAACGGCAAGGTGCTGGATGAGAATTTTTATGAAATTGTAGATGTGAGAGGCAGCGCCAATCCGCCAAAAAATATTTTGCTGAAGGGAGCCCTGAAAATGATTGTTTTTGGAACTGTGGATAATGAGGTTTGTGAAGGGTTAAGACAATACGAGGTGCGAATGGTTGAGGGGATTGCAGTTGCCCAGTTTCCGGCGTTGAGTGAGGTGATGGCGGACAGCGAAAGCAAACAGAAATTTGCTCTGGCCTTGAAGAAATATTTTGGGCAGTAGCTGCGACTCCGCCGATAAATTTACAATTGTCGTTTTTTTGTCAATTTGGCAGGCAACGAAAAAACGCTGCTCTGCGTCTAAAAATTATGGTTTATAATCCCGTTATTTGCGTTGTACGCAATATGTTAAAATCAATCAAAATCCTAACACTGCTGTTGCTTGTTTTTGGCGGGGTTAGGGAGCTTCAGGCCGACCATGTAATGGGAGCAGACATGGGGTATCAGTGTTTGGGGAACGGGCGCTATAAAATCATTATCAAATTTTACCGCGATTGCCGCGGGGCTTCGGCCCCTCCCAACTGGAGTTTGCTATATTGGTATGCCGGGAACAACGGAGGACAGGGGACTTCAAGAGCCAATCTTTCCATGAACAGGGTGGGTATCAGAGATATTTCTCCCCGTTGTTCCACTGCGAGCAGTCCATGTAACCCGCAAAATACCAGTTACACTGGCGAAGGGGTAGAAGAGCATACTTACGAAGCATCCATTGACATATCGAAAGCGCCGTTTTCAACTTCGGGGCTGGGAACCACTTATTGCGAACTGACATTGGCCTACAATCAATGCTGTCGAAATGCCGCCATTACTACGGGGGCAACTTGGGCCGACTTTTGGACTACGGCAACCATCAATGTGTGCAATCTAAACAAATCCAAAAACAAGTGCAATACCACTCCGGTTCTAACGAATGTGCCCATTGCCTATGCCTGCTGTAATCAGGCTTATTACTTTAACAACGGGGCGCTTGATACCATCGATTACGACTCATTGTCGTACCGCATGGCTCCTGCGTTGGCCAATGTACCTTCCAGTTCGGTGCCTTACACCAGCCCGTTTACTTTCCGACTTCCTGTAACTCCTTATTGCGTTCCTCCTACCAGAATTGACTGCACTCCCAATCCCAATACCAAACCTCCCAGAGGATTTTTTATGGATACCAGTACCGGTGATTTGATATTTACCCCAACCAAATGCGACGAGGTGGCTGTGCTGGTATTAGAAGTAATTGAATGGCGAAGGGATACGACCGGTAAGTGGGTTTGGGTAGGTAAAACCCGGCGGGATATGCAGATCATTGTGAAAGATGATTGCGGCTTTAACAAAGCCCCCACAATTGAAGGGCCTTATGTAAACAAAGTCTGCGAAGGCGATAAAATCTGTTTTAATATTGACGGAAAGGACGAAACATTTGTCCCTAACCAAACCATACCCGACACGGTGAAACTCACCTGGAACAGGGGTATTCCTGGAGCTACATTCACCATTAAAGATCCCAAGGCGCGTGAAAAAACCGCCGAGTTCTGCTGGCAAACCCGCGTAGGACAAGCAAGTGATGTGGCTTATTCATTTACTGTGAC
>CANHCW010000060.1 GCA_947459165.1 Flavobacteriales bacterium | reverse complement strand
AATTTTGATTCAAGCGAGTTTTTACAATATCGGATTTGATTCTTTTAATGTGTGCGATCTTAAGAAATTCAAGCCAAACCCAGCATGGTATTAATTGCATTTATTTTCTTTTTGTGAATCTAACATCGTGGTGAAGCTGTTGATTTGAATACCAAGAATAAGACCTGAGTACTGTGGTTCTATTGAAGCCAATCTCAATGGATAGTTCAACTTTAACCTCACAAGCTTTTTAGTTTCATAATTTACATTATGTTAAATAAAGGAAAGTAAAAGAAACCGGCAGTATAGCTGCCGGCTTCTTATTTATTGGTCTTTTTATTTTGCCGCTGAACTTTTTAAAGCACTCAGTTTATCTTTAAACTCTTTTGTGGCTTCATCATCCCCTTGCTCAATAGCACACTGAACCAACGCTTCATAAAGATTTGTTAAATCTTCAACCGAGTAATTCTGATTGGTTGCTGCCACTTCAAGGTATTTTCTGGCTTCTTTATAAGTTTCCACCATTTTCAATTTCAATTCCTTCTTCCTGGCCGGTGTAATATTTGATTTCGCCAATTGATCGTATATGTCGGAAACATTATAATTCTTAATGGCAGCGCCCAAATTGTAACAGGCATCGTAATTGAATTCATCCAGTTCTACAGCTTTTCTGTAATCAGCCATGGCCAAATCTCCTTTTTTCTGCTCATCGTACAAAACACCCCTATAATAGTACAACCTTGATTCAGGATTGGTTTCAATTTGTTTGTTCAAATCGGTCATCAAAAGTTGAACTCGGTTTGTGTTTTTGTAGAAATTCACCAAAAGTTGAAACATTGAGTTATCCGAAGGTTTTGCAGCAATGCCTTTTCTGATTACCCTTTCTGCTTCCGCTGTATCACCCGCTTCAAGGTACACAGTGCTTAATCCCTCATAAAGAATCGGCAATGCAACCCCATCTGAAATTAAAGACAAAAAAACTTCTTTCTTCGATGTTGCATTTGAAGATTTCATTGCTACCGAGGCGAGTGCGGTAATGATGAATTTTCGATCAACCTTTTGTCCGGCCAGCGCATTTACAGTGGCAGTATCCAAAATTACCATTTTGTCATACAGGAAAAGTATGATTTTGTAGTAGTCCAGCAGTTCATCGTATTTTAATTGCTGCCACAGTTCTCCGCTTTCATTGAAAATTGCCCCAAAACTAACCGCACACTCCATGGCTGCAGTTTCTTCGTCTTCAGCCAGTTTTTTCTCGGTTGATTTGAAATATTGCATTAGGCTGTAACCCGAAGTGTATCCGCTTTTGGCACTTTCATTCTTCAACAATTCATTTCCTTTATTGTTAAAAACACTGCTATAAACCATGGCTCTAAACAACCACATTCTGTTATTGTTGGATGTTTTTGGATCGTTGTAGGCAACATCGATGTAGCCTTTTCCTTCTAAAATGTCCTGGGCGCTGTTTCTCTTCTCGCCATCAATTGCGAACTGTGCGCTTTTTACATTCTTCATCTGAGCTGCGCAGGAAACGGTCACGAAAGCGACAACCATCAGTGCGAACAGATTTTTAACTGTGTTATTCATTGTTGTTTTCATTGATTTCTGTATTGTCAGCAGAAGCTTCTCCCTCCATTCCATCTTCTTCCTCATCCTCTTTTGGAACACAGGCGATACCGGCTATGCTGTCTTTTTCCTTTATGTTAATCAACCTCACACCTTGGGTAGCGCGGCCCATAACCCTCAATTTCTCAGCAGCCATGCGAATGGTCATTCCGCTTTTGTTGATAATCATGAGACCATCGGCATCGGTTACAGAAAGAATACCTACCAGATTTCCTGTTTTTTCAGTTACCTGAATGGTTTTCACGCCTTTTCCTCCCCTGCCGGTTATCCGGTAGTCTTCCAGATCGGTGCGCTTTCCATATCCTTTTTCGCTTACCACCAAAATAGTTGATTCGTTATTATTAGGATTTACACAAACCATGCCAATTACTTCGTCATCTTTTCCTTCCAGTGTTACACCGCGCACTCCTGAAGCAGTTCTTCCCATTGGACGGACAGTTTTCTCCGGAAAACGGATGGCTTTTCCACTTTTTTTGGCAATCAAAACTTCGCAATTTCCATCGGTCAGGCGTGCCTGCAATAATTCATCTCCTTCCCTTACTGTAATGGCATTGATACCATTGGTTCTTGGGCGGCTGTAGGCTTCCAGTGAGGTTTTCTTAACAGTGCCCTTCTTGGTTACCATTATAATGAAGTTGTTGTTCAAATAATCTTCATCCTTAAGGTTTATTACATTGAGGTATGCCTTTATCTTATCATCAGATGGAATTTGGATGAGGTTTTGAATCGGTCTTCCTTTGGTTGCCTTTTGACCTTCGGGAATTTCATAAACCTTCAGCCAAAAACACCTTCCCTGTTCGGTAAACAACAGTAAATAATTGTGGGTGCTGGCAACAAACAGGTGTTCCACAAAATCGGCATCGCGGTGAGCAACCCCTTTCAATCCCTTTCCTCCCCTGTTTTGTTCTTTGTATTCCTCTAGGCGGGTGCGTTTGATGTAACCCATGTGGCTTATGGTTACAACAACTTCTTCATTTGGAATCAGGTCTTCAATGTTGATCTCCTCGGCATTGAACTCAATTCGTGTACGGCGTTCATCACCATATTTTTCTTTTACTTCCTGAAGCTCGGTTTTGATGATGCTCATTCTCAACTCTTCGCTAGCCAGAATGCTCTCCAAATATTTGATTTCTTCCAGTACTTCGTTGTATTCTGCACGAATTTTATCTCTTTCCAGACCGGTAAGTCTCTGAAGACGCAAATCCAGAATGGCTTTTGCCTGTATTTCAGACAATCCAAAATTGCCCATCAGGCCTTCTCTGGCGTCATCCGGCGTTTTGCTCTCACGAATCAGTTTAATGACCGCATCCAGATTGTCGATGGCAATGAGCAAACCTTCCAGTATGTGGATACGCTTTCTTGCTTCTGCCAGCAAATACTGTGTTCTGCGCAATACAATCTCATGCCTGTGGTCTACATAATGCCTGATCATATCTTTCAGATTCAGCATTTCAGGTTTTCCGTGAACCAGGGCAATGTTGTTTACAGAGAAACTGGTTTGTAAAGGAGTGAATTTGTACAACTGATTCAATACCACATTGGGAATGGCGTCGCGCTTTAACTCAAATACAATGCGCATACCTTGTCTTCCGCTTTCATCGCGAACGGCCGATATACCATCAATTACCTTTTCATTAATTAAATCAACAGTTTTAATAATGATTTGTGAAGGGGTTACCTGATAAGGAACCTCCGTTACAATAATCATTTCCTTGCCGGTGGAAGTGGTTTCAAATTCGGCTTTGCCTCTCATTACAACCCTGCCGCGGCCTGTATGGAAAGCATCTTTCAATCCTTCAACACCATAAATTACACCGCCCGTAGGAAAATCAGGTCCTTTGATGTGCTGCATCAACTCCTGAATGTCAATTTCCTTATTGTCTATATAAGCGCAAATGCCCTCGCATACCTCGGTCAAATTGTGTGGCGCCATGTTGGTAGCCATGCCCACGGCAATGCCACTGGCTCCGTTTACCAGCAGATTGGGTATTTTTGCGGGAAGAACTGTCGGCTCTTCCAAACTTTCGTCAAAGTTGGGTCGAAAATCAACTGTATCCTTGTCAATATCAGTCATCATTTCCTCAGCCAGTTTTCTCAGTCTGGCTTCGGTGTAACGCATGGCTGCAGGAGGATCGCCATCTATGGAACCGAAGTTTCCCTGTCCATCAACCATGGGATATCGCAAACTCCAGTTTTGTGCCATTCGCACCATGGTATCGTAAACGCTGCTGTCACCATGCGGGTGATATTTGCCCAGCACTTCACCAACAATACGGGCTGATTTCTTGTAAGGCCTGTTTGAAGCCAGCCCCAGGTCTACCATACCATAAAGAACCCGGCGGTGAACCGGTTTCAATCCGTCGCGAACATCGGGCAATGCCCTTGAAACAATCACCGACATCGAATAATCGATGTAGGCGGTCTTCATTTCGTCTTCAATGTTGATTGGAATAATTCTTTCCGTGAGCTCGTTGTTCTCGTCCATAATGTAATTCGTTGCAATTTACTTCATTTTAAGCCATTAAAGGGCGGTTTTGCCCACAATTTATGGACATACACCATGAATTTGTCCGCCCCATGACATACCGGGTTAGACAATAATGAATAAAATAAAAAAGAGCCCCGTGAAGAGCTCTTTTAAATGACTTTAATGCGGTCTGTTACTTATAGTTCTTATCGTGTTTTGCTGGAGTAGCTTTCAGCACTTTGTACTTGCCTTTGCCCTTGTTGTCTAGTATCTGAACTTTGCCATAGCCAAGTTTGTCGAGCCTTTCCTTCAGCAACAGCATATCTCCTGCCACCACCATCATCATTTTATCTGTTTGGAGATTCTTTTTGGCCAGCGCATTGATTTCCTCGCGTGTCATGGCTTTTAGGATTTTTTGTTGTTCTTCAGGGAAAGTTTCGGATAATTTGCGAGTGGCCAATTGCATTATAAATCCTGCTTTTTGACCATTGGATTCGTATTCCAGTGCTTCGCTTGCAAGCAATGCATCTTTGGTGAAATTGAACTCTTCTTCCGATATTCCTTCATTTTTGTAGCGATTCAGTTCCTTCACAATTTCCACAATAGCACTATCGGTGGCGTTTGCTTTTATTCCTGCTGATATTCCGTAAAAGCCTGGAATATCTTCATAGGAACCGCTAAAACCACCGCGAATGCCGTAGGTCCAGGCCTTTTCTTCTCTGATGTTCAAATTCAGGCGGCTGTTGAAGTTTCCTCCCAATGCAAAATTCATGATGTTGCTTCTGAACATTTCCCCTGTGGCATCGTAACTTAAACCGGGCATGCTAATCAAAATGTCGCTTTGATCTGCATCTACATATTCAACGCCAAAAATCTGATTGGTTTCAAACTTGGGAAAAGCCGAGGGCTTGGTAATGCTCACATTTTTATTCTGCCATTTTTCCAAAAATGCCAATTTTTTGTAAACATCTTCGGAACTCAAAGGCGCAACAACTACTACCTTGGTTACATCGGAGGCGAAATACCTTTTATAGTACTCTTTGCAATGGCCGAGATTGATACCATCAAACTCCGATGAACCCACATAAACACCCAGAGGGGTTTGTCCGAAACGAAGTGCTCTGGCGGCATTGGAAAGGCCGGTTCCACGATTTTTCAGGCTGCTGGTAGCATTCTCTTTCACCCTTTTCTTGGTTTTTCCGAATTCCTTTTCATCCCAGCGGGGTTCAAACATCATTTCCTCCAACAAGGCAAGAGAAGCATCGAGTTTATCGACCTCACAGCTAAGAGATACGCCCATTCCTGTTGGGCCTGCGCCAAAACCAATGCTAACACCGAGTTTTTCCATTTCTTTTTCGAGTTCTTCAGCTGTTCTTTTGGCAGTTCCTACATTCAAGGCAGATGCCATCATCTCAGCTGTGCCGTAAGGAACTTCAGGAGTACCTTCAAGCAATCGTCCCCCATCAATGCTCATGGAAATTAAAACTTGTGGAGTTTCATTTGAAGTAGTCCCCAGAATTTCGAGTTTGTTGCTCAATGTTTTGCGGTAAATACCGGGAAGTTTAACTACTTTGGGTTCTGTTGGTTTGGGCCTCACGCTTCTGTCAAATTTATCCACCACAGGTTTGTATACCAGATTCTTATATTCCGCCTCAGCTACTGCCGGAACGGGTTTACCTGCATTGGGGTTAAAACTTTCATAAACCGGTTTCTTTTCACCTGCCGCAACCTGCAATGGGTTAATTACAATTGTACTTGAATTTTTACCTTTCAGGTATTTGCGGTAAACCCTCATAATGTCTTCTTTTGTTAGATTCCTGTATCTGTTCGCATCGTCTTCCAGGTTCACCATTTTACCGTCAGCGTTTTTCTGATCAAGGTACCAGAAAGTACTCAGGTAGTTTGCTTTGGTGCTGGCATCCTCAAGTCCGCTGCTGTAATTGCTCAGGATGTTTGCCTTGGCGCGGTCCAAATCCTCTTGGGCGAAATTGACAAATTCAAACGAATCAATCAGAATTTTAAGCATGTTTTGCAGTGCCTTAACATCGGGGTAACCAGCCAAACTGCTTGCTTGTGCCGGGTATCCAACCATAGTAAACGAGAATTCACCACCCAGTTCATGGTTGAAATTACCCATGGGGTTATTGCTGCAATCTGCCTGAAGGGCGTTTTCTGCCGAAACAAACTTTTTATATATGGGTGAATTTCTTGTACCGCCCATGAGATAAGCAAGAACATCCATTGCAGCTTCATCGGCATGACCTACGGGAGCACCCGCATAAGTGGTATAAACAACAGGCAAAAAAGCATTGGGGTCGGGATAGCTTCTGATTTTGTTTTCTTCCAGCTGAACGGGCTTAACCCTTTGCTTTTTCACTTCAGGACCGCGATTTACGGAACCAAAGTATTTGTCAACCCAAGCCACTACTTCTGCGGTATTTACATCACCTACAACGATAATGCAGGCATTGTTTGGACCATACCAACGCAGGAAAAACTTCTTTAAATCGTTGCTGTCAGCCCTGTTCAAATCATCAACATATCCGATGGTAGACCAGCTGTAGGGATGATCTTCGGGATAAAAATTCTGATCTTTTACTTCCATTAGAAATCCGTAAGGCACATTGTATCTTTCGTCTTTCTCATTCTTCACAGTGCTGCGTTGAATTTCGAATTTCTTTTTGGTGAAGGCTTCCAGGAAGCAACCCATTCTATCGGCTTCCATCCACAGTGCCGTTTCGGTAAAGTTGCTGGGAAAAGTTTCAATGTAAACCGTTCTGTCGCGAGTTGTATTGCCATTTACATCTCCACCGTATTGTTTAATCAGTTTGAAATGTTCCTCGTCGGCAACATGTTTTGAACCCTGAAAAAGCATGTGTTCAAAAAAATGAGCAAAACCTGATTTGCCCGGAAGTTCTCTTGCTGAACCTACATGATAGGTTACATTGAGATGGGTAACAGGATCGCTGTGATCCTCACTCACTATGAGGCTAAGTCCATTCGGATAAACATACTTTTCGTAAGGAATGTTCAGCTTTCCCGGTTGACTCTCTACCTTTTCAACAAGTGTAGCCTGAGCAAAAAGCCCGTTGATGCCAACAATGGCAAAAGACAAAATTGTACAGATTTGTTTTTTCATATAATCAGGTCGTCTGCAAAAATATGACCACAATCACAAACACCGACGAATTTTGGTTGAAAGTTGGGATTTAACTGACAAAAGTTTTACTTCAAATGAAATGAGACTTCATATAATTTTGCAGTGGTTGATATTTTTTAAGAAAATATTCTTTGGAGCTTTGTTTTTTACATCGGCTCTTCACGCCTTGTGTCAGTCAGAACGAGGCTTGTCTGGCACGGAATTCTGGCTAACCTGCACCCAAAATCTCTACCGCCCCGACAGTTTAACCTTGCTTGTTGCACCCGAATCCACCGATACCATTACCGTATTTAATCCGCAAATGAATGTTAGTCTGAAACCGGTGCCGGTAAAACAGGGGGCTTACAACCGAATTTCGGTGCCTGCAAACATGGTGTACAGCGTCCTGGCTTTTGGAGGTCAGGGAACCGGGGTGGTTGTTCGGTCAAAACGCAACATTCAACTGTTTGCTTATAATATTTTGCCCGAATCCATTGATATGACGGCAATTTTACCTGTTCAATATTTAAAAAACGGACAAAAATATATTTTACATGGCTGGGGCGGTAACGCCAACAGAGAGGCTCAGGCAGCCGTGTTGGCCATCGATACGGGTAATACTACTGTAAGAGTAAACCTAAAGGCCGATTTATTTACCGGTCAAGGAAACGGCAGCTCGTTTGTTTTTTCTTTAAAGCAGGGTCAGGTTTTTGTTTTACAAGCTCTTGATTCACAGGATTTAAGTGGCACAATTGTATCGGTTTTAACGGGTTGTAAACGAATTGCAGTTTTTTATGGTGCAAAATGCGCCAGGGTAAGAAATATTCCAGGATGCGCAACATACGACCACATTTACGAGCAAAACTGGCCTGCTGCTTTAATGGGAAAAGAATACATCGTCCCTCCCGTTCCCGAAAACAGTCGGTTTCAAATTTCGGTGGCCGCCTTGTTCGATACCACAGTTGTGAAAATTTTTGGATCCGTTGTGAACACCTTGAATAAAGGTGAAACCTGGAAGATCGAAATGAACACGCTAAGTCCTGTGGTTGTTCAGTCAGACAAGCCCATCAGTTGTGTTCAATTGCTCAACAGTTCAGGTTGCAATGGATCTGTGGGAAATAAGGGAGACGCAGCTCTGCTCAATATTGCCGTCAACACTCCCTCGGCCTACACCCGAAAAGCCGGTTACACCGTTTACAATGGTCCGTTTTACAACCATCATGTAAGTGTGATTGGCAGAGGCAGTGTTGCACCCGTGCTGAAACAAAATGGCGTTGCCGTAAATATTCCCGGAGGTTTTATTCCTGTAAATATTTTTGGTTCGTTATACTGGTACGGCACCTTTAAATCTGCTACCAACAACACCTACGAATTGCAGAGTGATAGCGGTTTTATGGCCTATTTGTATGGCTTGGCTCCGAATGAAGCTTACGCCACTTGTTTTGGCGTGGCACCCGTCAATTACAATTCTGATTTCTCCATCAATCCAAACCCGATTTGCCGCACCGAACAATTGATAACATTCAAGGCATCGGGCGACAGCCTGAACAACCTGCGCTGGCTGTTTGGCGATGGAAATACCTCATCGAACAACCCTGCAATTTACCGTTATAATAAGCCCGGATTCTATCAGGTAAAGTTGTTGAATGAAACATTTAACCGCTGTAAAACAGATACGGTACTTAAGTTGATCAAAGTGGGATATGGAATCAACATGAACTTGCCACGCGATACCCAGCCTTGCCGTGGTTTTAATTACAAAGTGGAACTGCCTTCAATAAGTGGTATTACCTACAAATGGGAAAATGGTTCTTCCAGTCCTTCTCAATCGTTCACCAGCAACAGAAAAGCCATTCTGGTTACCAAAGATACAAGTGGTTGTATTTCAACAGATACCATTGATGTTCGGTTTAGGGAATGCAGTAAACTTGATTTGCGACTGGCCAATGTTTTTACTCCCAATGGAGACGGAGCCAACGATGAATGGGTGGTAGTTTACGAAGGTTGGGATGAAATTACTGTGAAAATTATTAACCGCTGGGGCGAAGATGTAGCCAATTACTCGTTACCCAATGACGCCCACTGGAATGGCAAAGTCGAGGGAAAATTCACAACACTGCCCACCGGAACTTACTTTTATTACATGCAGTGCAAAGACAACGAATCGGGAAGCGTTAAAAAAATAACGGGTTCAATTAATTTGATTCGCTGAAATCAGTCTTCAAACATTTCATCATCACGAAGAAGCATCAAAATTGCTGAATGCGGCACAATGATGTATTTTTCTCTGTTGAATTCAATGTCATAGCCGTTTTTTTGAAGGTAAACGGCCAAATCACCTGTTTTGGGTTGAAGAGGAAGATATTTCACCTCACTTGAAGAAGGTTTCCAGGGTTCGTCTATTTCCTGAAGTGCCGGAATGGGATAGCCCGGGCCAACGCTGATCACATAACCGAGATAGGTTTTTTCCTGTTCGTGCACCCCGGCGGGCAAAAACAATCCTGAACTTGTCTTCTCTTCAGGTGATTTGGGCTTTATTAACACCCTGTCACCCACCAAAATTATCTTTGAAAGGGCTTCGCGATCAAGTGAAATAGACATTCCGCAAAATTAAACTATTGAAAGGTGAAATTCTCGTTTTGTCATTCTTTAGTCAACATTACAAAACCATTTTCATTGGAATTTGTTCAAACATTACTTTCGAAGACATAAATTTATCATGAAAAAAATAATTGCTTTGGGTGGAATCTTTTGTTTCGCCTTACTTGTAAAAACCAATACAGGAGGTCCGGGTTGGGCCCTTACAAATGCACCTGTTTCTGCCACGAGTAATGAGTCGAATTGTACAAACTGTCATTCGTCTTTTGCACTTCAAACAAGCGGGTCAAACTTCAACCGAATTAACCTCACCAACAATTTTACAGGAAATGGATACATCCCCGATTCCACCTATACTTTCATTTTGGGTTACAAGGAAACGGGAAAGTCAAAATTTGGTTTTCAGCTAACATGCCTTGAAGAGAAAACTTACAAGGCGGCCGGAACTTTCACAAACGGCGATTCAAGAAGTCAGACAGGTACTTCGGTTGTAGGCGGAAGTACACGATATTATCTGGGTCATACATCAACCGGGTCTGCATCGGTAAGCACCGATTCAACTGCATGGAGGTTTACCTGGAAGGCACCGGCAAGAAATGTAGGGAAAATTGTTTTTTGGGTAACACTGAATGTGACCAATTCATCATCGGGCAGTTCCGGAGACTATGTTTATTCCAAATCATTTACATTTTCACCCAGCACATTGCTGCCAACGGCAAAAGCCAAAATCACCGATGTAAATATTTGCAGCAATACTCAGTTAAATTTCGCAGCCGATGTAACGGGCTCTCCGACTAACTATTCTTGGAGTTTTCCTTCCGGCACTCCTTCCAGCAGCACTTCAGCTACCCCTAAAATAACCTACACCAATTCCGGCAACTTTATAGCCATTTTATCGGTAAGAAACAATAAAGGACCCTCGGCAAACGATACACTTAGATTCACCGTAAAGCCTTCTCCTGCCCTTCCCGTTATCTCTCCATCAACCAATCAGAGTATTTGCGCCGGCGATTCGGTTCGCTTGAGCATTACGCCGGTTGCCGGAATCAGTTATCGATGGTCTCCGAAGGGACAAACCACTTCATCCATTTTTGTAAAAGACTCCGGTTTTTATTCAGTTACGGCTACAGCGAGCAATGGCTGTTCCAGAAATTCAGCATCCACCATCAAGGTTGTTGTGAATCCCGTTCCCGAAATACAGATTAACAGCAATTTGAAAAATGACAGTGTTTGCGTTGGAAATACATTTTCACTGAACCTAAGAAAATTGAAAAATCCCGCAGATAGTTTTTCTTTCGTGTCGGTTAACGGCCCATGGACCACTGATACATCAATACAGATTAACAATGCCGTAGCGGGCAAAAACGATTACAGCGCCTGGGTGAAAAGCAAGGCAGGTTGTCGTTCTCAAGCAAACAAAAGCATTGTTGCTGTCTCAAAAATAGCCGGGCCACAACTTTCAACCGACAGCAAAACCATCAAAGGTTTCAAAGTCTCTTGGACAGGTATGCCAGGGGTTTCGGGTTACATGGTTAGTGAAGACAGCGGCAAAACATACAAAAATCCATCATCCGGTTTTACAGGACTTGAACATCTGGTAACGGGCATGACAGCCGGTAAAAAAAGAGAAATTCAGGTAAAGGCTGTGTTAAATGGATTATGTGGCGAATCTCAGGTATCCTCAATTGTGGGCGAAACCGATACCTGCTCTGCTGTAGAGTTTAATTTGTCATTATCGCAGCCCAAAGTTTGCATCGGTGGCAGTTCAATTCTTACAGTTGGTGGATTGAATGGTAGGAAAGTAAATGTTAAAATCAATGGCACCGTTGCAGGAACAGACACTGCAATTGTTTTAAAACCTACTAAAACAGAGGTTTACTCCATCGAAATTCTGGATATAAACAAAGCAGATTGCGGATACTACGGCCCAAAAAACATTACACTGCAGGTAGATTCTGTGCCTGTGACAACAGACCTCTCAGGAAATGCAACCTACACTCAGTGCAGTAAAACAGGAACGGAAAGCCTGAAAGTGACGAGAACCGGCGGCAATTCAGATGACAGTTTAATCTGGTT
>CANHCW010000059.1 GCA_947459165.1 Flavobacteriales bacterium | reverse complement strand
CGAAATACATTAGAATTCATCGGAATTTGGGAAGAGATGAATAACCCCAATTTTAAAAGTAACGAATTCGTAACCTTTAGAAGTCAGGCCGGTTTAAATAGTTTCAACCTCACGCCCAGAAAATGGATTGATGCCACAAACGCCATAGGTTTGGTATCGAAGGCCGGTAGATATGGGGGAGGGACTTTTGCGCACAAGGATATTGCTTTTGAATTTGGTAGTTGGCTGAGTCCGGAATTCAAACTGTATCTTATACGGGAATTCCAACGGTTAAAATTCGAGGAAAATGACCGATTAAAACTAGAAGTTGTCTCAAAAAAGAGATTTGAGGCAATTTCGAGCATTTTTTCGATAGGCAAGGCGTTTTCTGCAGTTCAGGCTGGCCCCGAAAAACCACAAAATCATAGATTTTTAAGTTTTTCGAGGGTTCTCGAATTTTAAAAGGCTTTAAACCTCAAAATTCGGAAATGCCTGAACAAAGGAAACAACGCAGCATCTCGTAAAAAGGCGATGTGTAGAACTTGAATTAAAAACGAATTAAATTGGCCAAAGCGATTTTTGAGATGACTTCTTGAATGGAACCTACAACGCACATTGGCCAAAGTCAATTATCATATTCATACCGATGCGATTAAAGAAAATCTGATTCCGAAGGAACTTACTCAGAGCCAAATAAACTATGTGTATGCAGGCGAAGCGGATCTACTCAATGTTGCCCTGTTCGGCAAAACAGCGAAAGAATGGCGCGAAGCCAATCCTGCCGCTGAGGGGAATATCCGCGATTCAGCCAGTATAGAGCAATTGGTAGTGCTGTCAAACATTGAAAGCATGAATGCCGTTTTGATTCACAAGGATTTAAGTCCATCCGAAAGGTTAATTCAACTTAATTCGGTTGCAATTCTTCAGATGAAATCGCTTGTAAATCGGCCGAATGTATTAAACAGGCTAATCCTTAAAGGAAAGTAGAAACTGAATTTGGGTTGAATAATCCATTTTACTTTCATCGGTCCACTTTAAATTTGCCTTGTGACGGCTGTTGAAGTCCTGCGCAAATATTGGAATTATCCGGAATTCAGGCCGGGGCAGGAACAGATTGTCAATAATATTCTTGCCGGGTTTGACAGCATAGCCCTGTTGCCTACCGGAGGGGGAAAAAGTATTTGTTTTCAGGTTCCGGGAATGATGCACGATGGCCTCACACTTGTGATATCGCCCCTCATTGCGCTAATGAAAGATCAGGTGGACGGATTGGTGAAGCGGGGTATTGATGCCGTAGCCTTGCACAGCGGCCTGAGTTACAGTGAAATCAGACTGAAACTGGAAAATGCGTTGAAAGGGGCTTACCGGTTTATGTATGTGTCGCCTGAACGGCTGATGACTGAGAACTTTCGCGAGTACCTGCCGAATCTGAATATAAAACTGCTGGTGGTGGATGAGGCGCATTGTATTTCTCAATGGGGAAACGATTTCAGACCCGCCTACATAAAAATAGCTGAGTGCAGACAATGGTTGCCCGGTGTGCCGGTGGCGGCATTCACGGCTTCTGCGCCGGCTTATGTGGTGCAGGATATTTCGGACAAACTCGCCATGAATTCGCCCAAAATCAGCATGGGCAGTTTTGTGCGCAGCAATCTGAATTTTTTTGTCAGACGGCTGGAGGACAAACACGGAGCCATTTTGGGTATTTTGTCAAAAACCCACGGCAGCAGCCTCATTTTTGTTAGAAACCGCCGCGAAACCGAGGATTTGACTGCGTTTTTGAGGGAAAAATCCATTTCCTGCGATTTTTACCACGCCGGAATGACAGCTGAAGACCGGGCCAGAAAACAAGATGCCTGGCTGAATAACCGTTTCAGGGTGATGATTTGTACCAATGCATTTGGCATGGGAATAGACAAGCCCGATGTGCGGTTTGTGATACATTATGCGCCCCCGCCCAGCATGGAGGATTACTATCAGGAGGCGGGCAGGGCAGGCCGTGATGGTAAGGAAAGTTGGTGCATACTGCTCTATCGTCTGCTTGATTCGGAGGAAAACAGGCTGAGGGTGGAAGCGCGGTTTCCGGGCAGGGAAATGCTGAAACGCGTTTACAATGCGCTAATGAGTCATTTGGATGTACCGGAAGGGGGCGGTTTGCTGCAGACTTATGAACTTGATCCCTCTTCCATTTCCGGACGGTTCAGGTTACAGGCTTCAGATTTCTTAAACGGGTTGCGGGCTTTGGAACTGATGAATTACCTCGCCTTGTCGGAAGGGGTTTTGTCTCCGTCCAGGGTGCATATCCGCGCCGATTATCCATCGGTGTATGATTTTAAATTGAGGCATCCGCAGTTTGAATCCCTGATTGATGTGTTACTTCGTTCCCACGGTGGCATATTGGATGATTATGTAAAAATCAGCGAGAAGAGTTTGTCGAGAAGGTTAAAAATTGACGACAATGATTTGGTGAATATGCTTTCTACCTTAAAATCAGCCGGAATTCTTGATTATTTGCAGGCATCCGACAAACCGCGGGTTACCTTGCTAGAGCCGAGGCATACGCACCCGGTTTTTGACACGCAAAAAGTGGAAACCTTTAAGCAGAGTCGATTGCTTGGCATTGAAAAAATGGATGATTTTGTAACCACCTCGTTGTGCAGATCGGAATGGATAATTGACTACTTTACATCAAAAGAGAGTGATGCCTGCAACAAATGTGATGTTTGTTTGCGGGAAAAACGCATTAAAAAGTCGGGAAGGGATGGCAACATCAGCGATATTCGCAGGGTGCTCGGCAATAGTTTTATGAGCAAATCTCAATTGATGGACGAGTTTTCTCCCGAGAGGTCGGAGGAAATGATTGAAACACTGCGGTGGCTGATGGACAATGGTTTTATCAGAACAGATATGAACGGGCGCATTGGCTGGAAGTTTTCGCGATGAAAATTGTGTTTACCGTTACAAACGATTTGAATTTTGATCAGCGAATGATTCGCATTTGTTCGGCCTTAGCCGATGCCGGTTATGATTGTACCCTGATTGGACGGGAATTGTCCGAATCCAAGCCGCTAACAAAAAGAAACTATTCGCAAAAACGACTGAAATGCATTTTTCGTAAAGGCAAGCTTTTTTACCTAGAATACAACTTAAGATTGCTTTTTTACTTGTTATTTCAACCGGCAGATGTGTTTTGGGCTGTAGATTGTGATACGGTGATGCCGGCTTTTACCGTTGCCCGGCTAAGAGCAAAAAAACGGGTTTTTGATGCCCATGAGTTGTTTACCGAAGTTCCAGAGGTAACGGACAGGGCAGTGGTAAAAAAAATATGGAGTGTCGTTCAGGCCTTTGCATTCAGGCAGGCGCATTTGGCTATCACCGTGGGGCCTGCCTTGGCAAATTGGTTTGAAAAACAATACGGGCGCAAAGTAGAGGTGGTAAAAAATGTTCCCTCGTTGGAAAGGCAGTTGGAGTACTCACCTGATTCGGACAAATTCATTTTGTATCAAGGGGCATTAAACAAAGGCCGGGGTCTGGAGAATTTGATAAGAGCCATGGATTCCATTCCCTGCAAACTGGTTTTGGCCGGTGATGGAGATTTGGCTGCTGAATTGAAAAACCTGGCAGAAAACGGATCATCTGCAGAAAAAATTAGCTTTCTGGGCAGAATTGAACCTGAGAATTTGCCTTTGCTGAGCAGCAGGGCTTATTTGGGAATTAACATCAGCGAGAATGCGGGATTGAGCTACTGGCTTTCGCTGAACAATAAGTTTTTCGATTATGCTTTGGCCGGATTGCCCCAACTGGTGAATCCATTTCCGGAATACGAAGCGCTGAATTCGGTTTTTGAGGTCGGGATACTGACAGAATCAAATGCCGTAAAAATTGCTGAGAATGTAAATTTGTTGTTGAACAGTGCTGACCTGCATCAGAAATTGCATAGAAATTGCCTGACAGCCGCCGAAAAATGGAATTGGGAGCAGGAAAAGAAACATTTGATCAGGATATTTGAAGCGGAATTCAACATTGAATAAAACCCTTCACATCGTAGCGTTTGATTTGCCTTTTCCACCCGATTACGGAGGGGCCATTGACATTTATTTCAAGGTGAAGTCGCTAAAAGAAAGCGGCGCCTCTTTGATTTTGCATGTTTTTTTGTACGACGGCAAGAAAGCTTCAAAGGAGTTGGAAATGCTGTGTGAGAAGGTTTACTACTACCCACGCAAGCGATTCACCAATCCCTTCGCGGGAGATGTGCCTTACATTGTCGCTACCCGCAGCGATGAGCAATTGCTTGCTAACCTGAGCAAAGACAAGCATCCGATTTTGTTTGAAGGCTTGCACACGACCGCTTTTTTGGGACATGATTCTCTGAAAGGAAGGCCAATGATGGTTCGCACGCACAATGTGGAGCACGATTATTACCGGGCGCTGGAGCAGGCTGAAAGCAGTTTTTTCAAAAAGTACTTTTTTAGAATTGAAGCCGAAAGGCTTGAAAAGTACGAGTCTATGCTTGACAAGGCCACGCATATTCTTTCCATTTCACCTGCCGATACTGAATATTTTTCCAAGAAATACAAGCGGGTTGAGTACATACCGGCTTTTCACAGCAACAGTGAATTGATGTGCGAAACCGGAAAAGGCGACTTTGTTTTGTACCATGGCAATTTGGGCATTGGAGAGAACAACCGCGCTGCATTGTACCTTGTGCATGAAGTTTTTCCCAAACTGAATTTGCCTTGTGTGGTGGCAGGGAACAACCCATCAAAACAACTGATGACAGCGGTGAAAGACTGTTCATCGGTAAAACTGATCAGTGGTATTTCTTCCGATGAGATTCTGAATCTGGTTCAACAAGCCCAGGTGAATGTGCTGGTTACATTTCAATCCACCGGCATTAAATTAAAATTGCTGAACAGTTTATTCAGGGGCAGACATTGCGTGGTGAACCGCGAGATGGTGGAAAATACCGGTCTGGAGGGCATTTGTCATTTGGGGGAAGGTGCTGATGGGCTGATTTCTGAAATCAAAAAATGTACTGAAAAACCTTTCTCTGAACAGGATTTACAGGCGCGCAGGAAGGTTTTGAATGAATTGTTCAACAACAAAAATGGGGCTGAAAAAATCCTTTCGCTGCTAGAGGAAAAATCGTTGTACACTTGAAAAAAGTGTGAAGAAATAAATGAGAATGCCCTTTTAAAGCGTTGTATTTTTGAATTCTATACTATGAAATACAGGCTTTTGCTCGTTTTCACGCTTTTTGCGGGTACTTTGTTTGCCCAGGAAAGTCAGGTCAATCTGCGCCCTGCTATTTTCTTCGATCGGGGACTTGAGCTTTTTGATGAGAAGAAATACAATGCGGCGGTAACCCAGTTCAATTTGTTTCTTGAGAACAACCCGTCTCAGGGTGAACGCAGCGAGGCAGAATATTACCTCGCCATGTCCAAAATGTATGCAGAGCACAGCGATGGTGAAGCCTCAGTACTGAGATTTTTAGCCGATAATCCGGGTTCACATAAAACCCACATGGCCAATATGGCGTTAGGTGATTATTATTATCTAAAGCAAAAGTATTCAACAGCTTTGTCGTACTACAAAGCCGCCGATGTTTCGGCGCTGGCGTTGGCCGATGTAGATCGCTATTTGTTTAGAAAAGGTTACAGTCAGGTAGCCACCCGTCGTTACCGCGATGCAGCAGAAACCTTACAGCCACTTACAGAAAGGGAAAATGAATACCGCACTTTGGCATTGTATTATTTTGGATATTGTGCCTATTTCACCGGGCAGTATCCCGAGGCGCTGAAGGCATTTAAGGAAATTGAGAACGAAGGTCCAAAATATGTTCGCATTTACATTGCACAGATTTATTACCTACAAAATCAATACGAAAAAGCCATTTCTGCGGCGGATAAAATTACTTCGGGAGTTCCCAAAAACCGGGTGAATTTTCTAAAAGGCAAATGCTATTATCGCCTTGCGCAATATGAAAATGCGGCCGAGGCTTACAACAATAGCAATATGCTGCTTGACAGCCTTGACAAAAATGAAGTTTATGAATTTGGTTATTCAAATTACAAAACCGGTAATTATGCCAAAGCATCAGAGTGGCTCAAGACCATCGCATTTCAGGGTGACAGCATGTCTCAGTTTGCCAGTTATAACCTGGCCGACTGTTTTTTGAAGCTGAAAAGCAAGCGGGAAGCAATGAATGCATTTGCCGAAGCGTATCGCAGTGCTTTTAACAAAGCTGTGGCAGAAGATGCCTTGCTCAATCAGGCTAAGATTGCTGCGGAATTACAGGAAAGCAATGCGGCCAGTTTGTTGCAGCGCTTCATAGACAATTACCCATCATCGCCCAAAGTAAAAGAGGCCAAAAAGTTGCTGGCCAAGTTGCTTTTAAATACCGACAATTACCGGGATGCTGTGAATGTATTGGAAAGCATCAGCGATCTGGATGCGCAAACAGAAGAAAGCTATCAAAGGGTTACCTTGGCTAGAGGCATGGAGCTTTTTCGCGCCAGACAATGGAAAGATGCCACCGCAATGTTCGATAAATGCATGTCGAAAAATGCCAGCCGCAGCATTGCCGGTCAAGCCGCTTTCTGGAAGGCCGAAACGCTGGCACAACAAGGTCAGCTCGATCAGGCGGAGCCATTGTACCAGCGCTTCATTAACTCACCCAGCAGTGACGACAACGATTATTTTGCCTACGCCTATTATGGGCTGGGATATTCTCAATACAAATCTGATGAATACGGAGATGCCGTTTCATATTTTGAGAAATTTACCAAACTGGCTTCTCGCGGACGCTACGATGAAAAAATATACAACGATGCACAGTTAAGACTGGGTGATTGCAATTATGCGCAGGCAGCCAAACTGGCCAGAGATCAGTTGTCGGAGAAACGCAAAAACCTCGACGATGCCATTAAGGCCTACGCCTATGTAACCGGTAAAAAGGGAACCGATGCAGATTATGCCTTGTTTCAAACAGGAATGATTTATGGTTTACAAAGTCAGTTATTTGAGCAAAAAGGTTTAAGAGAGAAGAAAATTACCACGCTGAAAAGATTGGTGGACGACTTTAAAAAAAGCCGCTTTATACCCGATGCCTATTTTGAGTTGGGCAAGGAATATTGGTCTGCGGGCAATACACGTGATGCAGAAACCAATTTCATGTACATCATCAACGATTACAAGGGCAATCCGCTGGTGATGAACTGCTACTTGAACCTGGGACGCATTTACAACAACAACGGCGAATGGAGAAAGGCAATTGACATGTACACCAGGTTGTACGATGAATTTCCCGGAACACCTGATGCCAGGACAGCAGCAGAAAATGTGAAAAGAATTTACAGTGATCAGGGCAAGGCCGGTGAATATGTAAAATGGTCTAAGAACAGGGGAGGGATTTCCGCTTCTGAGACAGATAGTTTATTGTATTCGGCGGCATTCAATTTGTATGAGAGGGACAAATACCGTGATGCTGTTAAAAGTTTCGACGAGTATCTGGGTTCCATGAAAAACGGCACCTTTGTGGTATCGGCCAATTATTACAAAGCCATTTGTCATGAAGAGTTGAAGGAAATCGATGAGGCCATTAAAAATTACAAGGTGGTTGCCGATGCCAATGGCAGCGAATTTCAGGAAGACGCCGTGTTGAGTTTACTTCGTTTGTATGGACCGGACGGCCCCTGCCCAGATTTGGTAATTTACCTTGAAAAAATTGAGAAAATTACCAAAAACCGCGATACCCGTTACCAAGCCTGGAAATCACTACTGCACTGTTATGAAAAACTCAACAGGGTAACAGAAGCGAGGGATGTGGCTTCGCGCATCAATTCCGAAATCAGTAGTCCTGATGACCTGAAAGCTGAGGCTCAAGTTTATGTGGCCAAAGCCGATTTAGCTGATAAAAAATACACACAAGCACTTGAAGGATTTGCTGCAGTTTACAATCGCTTTAACAACAAGTTTGCAGCTGAGGCCAAGTACCGTGAAGGTTTGGTTTACTTCGCCATGGACAGCATTGAATCTTGCAAGAATTCATGTTATGGTGTGCTGGATCAGTTTAACAGCTACGATTATTGGGTAGGCAAGGCCATGTTGTTGCTGGGCGATGCATTTCTGAAAGAGAATGACGAATTCAATGCCAAAGCAACCTGGAACAGTGTGGTTGAGAACTTTGAGATTGAAGAAATTTCAAAAGAAGCCAAGGAAAAACTTGCTCTGCTGAAGAACAAGAAATCAAGGGTGAACAACCTGATAGATGAATAAGTGGGTTATCTGGTAACCTCGATTTTATTCAGCAGTTTTTGAGTGGCACTGTAATCTTTCTTAGAAGCCTTGGCCAGTTCTATGGCCTTTAAGGCCTCCGTTTCTGCTTCATCATACCTATGGAGTGCGAATAACAATGATGCATAAGTGTCGGCATGGTTATATTCATCGTCGGTGTCGACAACTTTTTTCATCCAATTCAGCGCCAGATTGAGTATAGCGGTATCGCGACAGCTTTCGTAAAGGGTCCAGGCCGCATTGTTTATGCCTTCATTATCCCACTCTTCAGGATGTAGTTTCAGGTTTTCATCAATCCAAACAGCGTAATCAGAATACCGTTTGGCTGTTGTTAAGAAATAGGGATAATAACCATCATAAATTACAGCGGCTATTTTTGTGTCGCCTTCGGCTGCAAGATTAAACAGCTTTTTCAGCGTGTCCTGCATAGCTGTTGTGGATATATCGAGATTGTCTTCAATAAATGGAATCAGGCCCATTTCGAGAATGTGGTCCGCTTTTTTATCGCCGAATTGGGTATATACCCAATGATAATTTTGGAGGCATTTGGGAAGGTACTTTTTATTTCTTGCATACACTTTGCTCAGTACAATGATTCCCTCTTCAGTTGTCCATGCTTCAGGTCTTTGTATGAAAGAATCAATCGTTTGTGCATTGGGCCAGCGTATCTCCTTTTTATTCACATTGTACATCTTCTCATAGAACTCTGGAAAATTTAGGGTTTGTTTGGTGCTATAAGCGAGGTATTTACCTGCCTTATGCAAATTCCAAAAACTGTCCAACAACTTCCCGTAAATATCTGACTTGGCATAACCACCTATGGTTTGCACAATTTTTTGGTCTGCAGTCATGATTAAACAGGTGGGGTACGAAGAAATGCCGAAGCGTTTAGCCATGTCTATGCCCGATTTTTTTTCAGCATTCAGCCTAACAATGGTGTATTTGTCTTTTGTCCTCTCCTTGAAACGGTCATTCGAAAAGGTTTCTTTTTCCAGCACTTTGCACCAGTAACACCAATCGGTATAGAAATCAATGAGAAGCAAACTGTTGTTACTTTTTGCTTTTTCCAGTCCTTTTGCAACCTCAGGGTTTAGCTGGGCGTTAAGGGTTGCGACTTCCCACAAAAGCAGGATGGTTAGAAATCTTGCTATAATCATTTGTCTACAAAGAAAATAAAATCCAACAAAAAACCGCATATTCATGCGGTTTTTTATTTGCGTTAGAGATAAAAGATCATTTCAAGTCGAGCACTTGCTCGCCAATTTTGAAGCCTTCGCAATACAATTCAATGCTGTATTTGCCTTTTTTCAGATCTCGGTTCGGGCTCCATTTGGTTACTTCAGCTGCTTTGGCATCCTGTTCGTACAACACACTCATTTTATATGTGTATTTGCTTTCGTTGTTTTCGTATTCAAAGGTTCCGCCTTCCTTGCCAGGGTTGGTAAGGGTTACGCCCTCAGGACCGGTAATTTTTACATAGACAATTTTTTCACCTGCTTCAGCAACTTTGTTTTCAGCCAAAGAGAAAGAAACTCTTATGGCTTCCACATCTTTGGCCTTGCTGGTAGTTCCTGTTTTTCCCGACAACCACTTTTTCTTCAGTGCCTCCACCTTTAATCCTGTTGCCTGAAGTCTCTGGGCAATATTCTTATACTTTTGCCTGTCTGAAGCCAGTTCTTTATTTCTTTTTATCACTTCCACATTCTCCGACTCTAGTTTGGCATTAACCTCTTTCAATTCGGTGTTTTGCTTTTCCAGGTTGGCCAACTGATCCATTAACTCCTTAATCTTTTCCTGCAATTGTTTAATTTGGGCTGAGCTTGCGTTTTTATCATTTTTCAGTTGTGCGTACAATTTAACCAACTCATTTTTCTTGTTCATCACTTCTTTCGACAGGTCTTTATTGTTGTCGTTCAGTGCTGCGCTATCTCGTTTGTATTTGGTTATTAAATATTCTGCTTGTTCCAAGGCTCTGTTAAGAGCAGCAGTGTCTTTTTTAAGACTTTCGTTCTGAGCAGTGGTTTTAATATCGTGATCGGCTCGTTTCTGCCAGAAGTAAAACAATCCGGCATTCAGTGCCAGCAATACACCAATGATGGTGTAAAGCAGGGCCTTACTTTTGCGATTTTGATCATTTGGCGATTGCATAGACGCGTTTTCCATATTTTTTCTGATTTTTGCAAAGTTAAAAGTACAAAAACCCTTCCAAACCCAAACAAATTTCAACTGTCCAATTAGATGGAAATAATCAATGAGCCGCTACCGGGGTTATATGTTATTCAACCCAAAGTTTTTGCCGATGCCCGGGGGCATTTTTTTGAAAGTTACAGACACGATGTTTTCCAGCAGCTCTGTCCGGGAGTTGAATTTGTTCAGGACAATCAAAGCCTCTCCAATAAAGGCATTCTGAGGGGTTTGCATTTTCAAAAGCCACCGCATGCGCAGGATAAACTGGTGAGGGTGGTGGCAGGGGCGGTACTTGATGTTGCTTTGGACATCCGGAAATCTTCTCCCACTTACGGTCAATCATTTAGCATCGAACTCAGCGCATCAAACTTTATGATGCTTCTCATTCCGAAGGGTTTTGCACATGGTTTTCTGACACTTGAAGACCAAACCATTTTTCAATACAAGTGCTCTGATTATTATCACCCGCAATCGGAAGGTGGAATTTTGTGGAAAAGCGAAGGCACAGGAATCAAATGGGGTGTTGATGAGCCATTACTCAGCGAGAAAGACAAAATTCACCCTGAGTTTAAAAATTTCATTTCTCCTTTTGGGTAGGCTGGATTAAAATCCAATTCTGCCAAATGCCGTTTAAATCTCCTTTTTCAAATCCCAGTTTGGCGAGAATGCGTGCAGAAATGAGATTTTCTTTGTGCACCTGAGCCAGAATTTGCTCAAGTTTCAAAACTGTAAATCCGAATGCCACGCACACCTTAACCGCCTTGGATGCGATGCCCAGATTGCGCCAGGCGGGGTGCATGCGGTAGCTCAAATCAATGGCGTTGTTTAAATCCTTACGAACCCTTAATCCGCATAAGCCCAGCGCCCGATGGGTTTGTTTATGTGCAATGACCCAAATTCCAAATCCATGCCTTTTGTATGATGGGTAATAGTCAATCCAGCTGTGAATTGCGGGTAAACTTTGTTGCCTTTCAAGAACCGTAAAACGGCAGGTAACCTCATCGCTGTTGATTTCAAAAATTGCCTGTGCATCTTTCGGCCGCATTTCGCGGAAATACCAGACTTCATTTTCAGCGGGTTGTGGAATTTGCATTTGCCTGCACAATTATAGCAAACAGCCCATAAGTTTGCGTTATGGGCGAAATGACTATCAAGGATGCGCAGGTAACTGTTGATGAATGGATTAAAACCATTGGCGTGCGCTATTTTTCAGAGTTAACCAACATGGCCATTTTAACTGAAGAGGTTGGAGAACTGGCACGCATTATGGCAAGGACTTACGGCGATCAGAGTTTTAAAAAATCAGACATGGATAGGAATATAGCCGATGAAATGGCCGATGTACTATGGGTGCTGATTTGTTTGGCAAACCAAACCGGAGTGGATTTGACCGAAGCATTCAAAAGAAATATTGAAAAGAAAACCCAGCGAGACTCAGAACGCCATAAACAGAACGAAAAGCTG
>CANHCW010000058.1 GCA_947459165.1 Flavobacteriales bacterium | reverse complement strand
TGGCTTTGATATTGTGGTCGGTTTACCTTCAATATCATTGCGGCGATGCATTGGCCTTTTCCCATAGTCAGGGAGCATGGGGCAGGCAGTATACCTGGCCTTGGGAATCGCTTTTTCCCAATGGATACTGGTATGTTCAACTTGTTTCGGCCTATGTGGTTTTTTTGTTTTTACTGACTATTTGGTTGTTCAGGTTTGCGGGGTTGGGAGAGAAGCTTTTTATGGGCATCAATATGATTTTTCCGCTGATAACTGGAAATGTAACGAGTTACTACCGGTTCATGTCGGTTTTACCGCCCTTTTTTATTCGCTTAGTAGGTATTCTTGAACGCCGCTGGATGGTTATTGGCACTGTTTTGATGATTGTGAATTTGTGCCTGTTTTATGTTTGGGTGAGTTTGACAGGAGGAAAATCGCCGGTGGAATGGTTGTCGTTTTGAGTTAAATCAACGAGGAACCGTATCAACAAAGTAGGCCATTTTGGGCAGCGAAAAATGCCTTTGATTTAGCAAACGCTGGGGCCATGGGGGCATGAATTCGGCACCCAGAAAGAGACTGTCTGATGCTGCACTGACATCACCGGCCCACTTTGATTTTTCGCTGGACCGGATGGTAACTGTTGACTTTTTTTGAAGTGCAGAAACAGCCATGCTCTCATAGGGAAGCGCCCAAGCTGCTTGCCATCTATCCGGATGAAACGAGCCAATGACCTTGAATTTTCCTTCTTCCCGATACTCTTCGCAGGTATTGTTCAGCAGTTGATAACGATTGCAAAAAATATGGCATTGTTCGGCTGTAAACAGAACCTGAGACATGACAAAAGCAACCCCAAAAAGGGCAATTCCCAGCTTGCTTCTATTATAAAAAATCAGGGATCCGAGCACTGCCGCTATGCATGGATAGAAGAACTTTTCCATGTTGCCATTCCCATCGCCTTCATGGTAAATAACCATTACTAACCAGAATGCGAATATCCAGAACAGCAGAAGTGCGAAAATGTGTTGCTTTCGTTCGGCTTGTACCATTGAATAAATGGAAAAAGCCATGGCCGGGAACAGGAACCACATCCACCCTTTTAAAGCGCCACTGAGATAGTATGCGCTATTAGATCCCGCTGCATTGAGCCAAAGCCGTGGTTCGAAAATGTGATTTAGCAGACCGCTGTCGTAGGGGTTGGCGGGCGGCGACACTGCATATTGAACACCTGCGGCTGCCAAGATGCATCCCACAAGGGGCAATGCCAATTTTGTGCCCGAGAATGAAGTGTGGTAAATGATTACGGGAATGCTAAAGAGCCAGGCTGCAGGGTGACTCATGAACATCAGCAGGCAGGTGGCCCAGAACCAGCTTAACTCCCTTAGTTTTTTTGCAGGTTTAAGGCAAATGAGCATTCCGAAAAAGAAGGCTGCCAGCAATATTTCGGAGTAGCCGAAGTAAAATGCCTGAGGTCCGCAAGCCCACAGTAAAAAAGGAAAAATAAGGGCCTTTGAATTGTCTTTGTTCGATTGCCATAGCCAACCAAACAGAAAGAGAAATGGCAAACTAAGGTTTAGAATATGAAGAATAACCACCGCGGGAACATTGAGTTTTGCCATTACCACAGACGGAGCCAGCTGAAGAATATTGCTGAATCGGTCGTAAATAAGAGCTTCTTTGTTCAGTACTCGAAACAAGGTATAGGCACTATCGGCATAAAGCCAGCGCGGATAGACATAGATAACCGCCATGAGAATCCAAGCGAGGAGCATGGCCAGTCCCAGCCACTTTAAAAGGCGTGCTTTGAACGATGTTGGAAGTTCAATACTATGCAGCAGATTCTGTTTCAACAGTCTCCGTGGGTTCGGCCTCTTCTTCTATATCCCGTTCAATAACCAGATTGTCAATAATAAATTCCTGTCTTTCAGGTGTGTTTTTGCCCATGTAATAGTTCAACACTTTGTCGATGCTGCTGTCAGCACTGAGCACAACCGGTTCAAGACGAATATCAGTGCCGATAAAACGGGCAAATTCGTCAGGTGAAATTTCGCCTAACCCTTTAAATCGGGTAATTTCAGGCTTTCCGCCAAGTTTTCTGATGGCCCGTTGCCGTTCTTCGTCGCTGTAGCAATAAATGGTTTCTTTTTTGTTTCGAACCCTGAAAAGCGGTGTTTGAAGAATGTACAGGTGTCTGTTACGAACGAGATCGGGAAAAAATTGCAGGAAAAAAGTCATCATCAGCAGTCGGATGTGCATGCCATCCACATCTGCATCGGTAGCCAGTACAATTTTGTTGTAACGCAGGTTGTCAATACTTTCTTCTATATCCAGGGCGTGTTGCAGCAGGTTGAACTCTTCGTTTTCGTAAACAATTTTCTTTTTCAATCCATAGCAGTTCAATGGTTTTCCCCTTAAGCTGAATACAGCTTGCAGTTCCGGATCGCGGCTTTTGGTAATGCTACCGCTTGCGCTGTCTCCTTCGGTAATGAATAGGGTTGATTCAAAACGGCGGTCGTTTTTTTCATTTGTGAAATGTATGCGGCAGTCGCGCAGTTTTTTGTTGTGTAGATTGGCGCGTTTGGCTCTTTCCTTGGCCAGTTTCTGTACCCCGGCCATGTCTTTTCTTTCCCGTTCGTTCTGCAGAATCTTTTTCAGCAGAGAATCGGCCGTGGTGGGGTTTTTGTGCAGGTAGTCATCAACTTGTTTTTTAACAAACTCGAGGATGGCTGCTTTTATACTGGGGCCATCAGGACCCATATCGGTGCTGCCCAGTTTGGTTTTGGTCTGGCTTTCGAACACAGGTTCCTGAACCCTTACACTGATGGCCGCAGCGATGGAACCTCTGATATCTGAGGCATCAAATTCCTTTTTATAGAATTCACGAATTGTTTTGACCATGGCTTCGCGGAATGCCTGCAAATGGGTTCCGCCCTGTGTTGTGTATTGTCCGTTTACAAATGAGTAATAATCTTCGCCATAGCTGTCGGTATGGCTGAAAGCCAGTTCTACATCGGCTCCTTTGGCATGAACCACTGGATATAGCAGGGTTTCGGGGTTTACTTTATGCTCGAGCAAATCAAGCAGGCCTCGTTTGCTGTTGAAACTCTCACCATTGTAATGCAGGGTGAGTCCTGCATTGAGGTAGGTGTAATTTCGAATTTGCTCTTTCAGGTAATCACCGATGAAGCGGTAATTCTTAAAAATGGTGTCATCGGGTTCAAAAATGATTAGGGTGCCATTGCCTTCCTTGCTATCGAATTCAGGTTCGTCTTTCAGCAATTCTCCGCGGTTAAATTCAGCTTTTTTACTGCGGCCTTCTCTGAAACTCTGAACGCAGAAATAGGAACTTAGGGCGTTTACTGCTTTTGTACCCACACCATTCAAACCAACTGATTTCTGGAAAGCCCTGCTGTCGTACTTGCCGCCAGTATTGATTTTGCTCACGCAATCGATTACCTTGCCCAGTGGTATGCCACGGCCGTAATCGCGAATTACCACGCGGTGCTCTTCCACTTTCACATCAATTTTTTTGCCATGCCCCATCACATGCTCATCTATGGAGTTATCCAGAATTTCCTTTACCAGCACATAAATGCCGTCGTCGGCAGCACTGCCGTCGCCCAGTTTGCCAATGTACATACCGGGACGGAGTCTGATGTGCTCTTTCCAGTCAAGACTTTTGATTTCGTCTTCGGTATATCGTGTGGTTTCAGTCATAAATGCAATATTCGTCTTTAATGCGTGTGGCTTCTACCATAGTTTTTCACAGTCATGATTAACTTTGCGCACAGTATGAGGTTTATCATCTTTTTTACAGGGGCCATGCTTCTTTTCGCATCATGCAGCACCGAAATTGATCGCAAGAGAAAGCCCATTATGAAATTTGAAAAATTTTTAACCCCGGAAATAGTGCTCGACAGTTTACCGGATACACTGGGTTTGCATTTGTACAATTTTGCCAGTCATTTTCGCGAGCATCCTTCATCGGAGCAATATCTCTATGCAGCCACATTGATTGCGGAACGCAGTTCACACAGGTTTGATGCCGCACGCTGGTGCGAGGTTTTTATCGCCCATTTTCCCAAGAGCAAGCGCCTAAAACAGGCCACCGTTGCTGCGGCTCATAATTTTGAAATGACAGGGAATTACGAAAAGGCCATCAAATATTATGAAATGGCAGCCAAACAGCAGGGCAACAGCAAGCTTGGTGAACAATGTACTCAGGCGGCAAAAATGTTGAAGTTGGGTTTGGTTACACCCGAACAGCAACTTGAATACATGCTGAAACAACAGGAAACCAAGGATTCTGCTCGCTAGAAGTCGTCTCAAAATTAGATTTGAGTCAATTTAGAGCATTTTTGAAATGACTTTTAAGATTATTTCTTCTTCTTTTTCTTGAAATCCCCTCGCTTCCAGGCATTCAGAAATTGCGCCCAGGCCAAGGGACTGAGGTAATTTTGGGGCGGCGCCTGCTTGTAATAGTATAGTTGCTGTGCCCGGCTTGAGGCTAGCATTTGCTGACTGGCTTTGGCATCTTCGGGTCGCAGTTTCTTTTCTTCTTTGGCAGACTCCAATTCCAGGTTTTTTCTGGCTCGTTCGTAGGCATCGTCGGGCGGTGTGCTGTTCACAAATTCATTGTCGAAAAAGACTTTGTTTGGCAAGGCGCGAATGAAAATGACCGGTATGTCGATGGTATCCTGTACCATAGTTTTCACTACATTATAGCGATTTGCTGTAAGGGTATCGGGAATAATGTGCCATGAACCTACCTTTTCGGCTTGAGCAAACCACAGTGTATCGCCCTTGCGAACCACAATATCGAAATGCCCCAGTAAATCGGTGTAGCCTAACAAGCCTTTACGGTTGCTTGTAATGGAAACATAGGGAATGGGTTTCAGGCTGTCGGAGGTGAGCACCAAGCCGGTGAAGAGAATGTACGGATCGTCTTTTTTCTGGGCATGGGCATCATGGTTACTGAATAATGCAGCTATGACTATTAGGGGCAGAAGAAAGCGGTATTTTCCGGCAGAAGGCATGTTTTTCAAAATTACAAAACGATAGGCTGTTAACTTATAAACCCAAACGGGTATATGCGAATCCGGCAATGACCGTGCCAAGAACGATCAACGGTGCAGGAACTTTTTTTGAAATCAAAAGGATGAGGCTCATGCCAAAAACGACTATAGATGTTGCGCTGTGATGTGAAGCGCTGACATTTTTCCAGAAATGATGATTTAGAATAAGGGCAGCGGAAAGGATAAATCCTACGGACGCGGAGAAGATGCCATCGAGTGACCGTTGAACGATGGGGTAGGTTTGCAATTTTTTCCAAATTGGAAAGGCGAAGAATACCAGAAGTGTTCCGGGCAGGAAAATGCCCACCAGCCCTATAATACAGCCCAACATTTGACCGTTAAGTCCAAATTCAGCGTTGCGAAGGGCAATTCCGTTGAGGTATATGGCAAAGTTGAAATTGGGTCCGGGCAGTCCTTGAACAATTCCCAAACCGGTGTTGAATTCGTGCATGCTTAGCTGCTGTTTGTATTGAACGAAATGTTCCATGGCCATGGCGCTGAGCATGTTGCCTCCGCCAAATGAGAGTGAGCCCATTCGGTAGGTGTTTTCGAACAGAATGATGGGTTTGCTGATACCCAGGGTATTTTCGTTGGCAGCGAGCAAAAGACCGGTGCCGCCTATCAAAAGGAAAATAACGATGTACAGACTGAAGTTGGCCCAGCGAATTTTACCAAAAGGCTCTGTGTTAGGGGTGTAAGGTCTGTTGCCGAAATTGCTGCTGAGAACGGCACCAATTAAAACACCAAAAGGGAAAATAAGCGGGTTTTGAATGAGGTAGCCTGCGAGCCCTGAAATGACAAAAATAAGGTAGTTGATTTTGTCGGGGCGAATCATTTGTATCATTGAAATGACCGCAAACATTAGAAAAGATGCTACCATTGGCTCGAGAAAACGGAGGTGGCCTTGTGCAAGAAAACTGGGCGACAAAGTGAGTGCACACATGATGATGGCGCCGGGAAAAACCCAGGCAAGCAGTGAAAGAAAGGCCAAACGAGGTCCACCGAGTTTGAAACCTAACGCTGTAATGGTTTGGGTGGTGCTGGGGCCGGGTAAAATGCTGCAAAATGCATTGATATCGAGCAGGGTGTCTTTGTCAATAAACCGCTTTTCATCCACCAGCCGTTTTTTGAATAAAGGCAAGTGCATTTGTGGGCCACCGAAGGCGGTACAACCCAGCCAGAAAACACTTTTGAGGAATTGCCAGCGCCTGAGTTTCCCTATTTTTGTATCCTGATGTTGCATTTAACCCACAAATCGTTTCAAATCAAAGCAATTTTTGCAGGAATTGTTACATTTTGTTTCATGATTTCTGCCTGCACGGGAAATAAAAAGCAGGATGATGTGCGAAGTTACATGAGTTCCTGCACCGATACACTGTGGCTTGAATTAAACCAGGTAAAGAAAATGTTTGGGTATAAAACAGCGGAAATTTCGGAAAGGGCAAGGTTTATGGACAGCATTCTTCAAAGGTTGAAGTTTGCCGATCCTTCACGCCTCAGTTCTCAGGACATGTCGAAAATTACCCAGTACACCTCCATACAAAGAATTTACAAAGGGTTTGGACCGAAATACACCGAGTGTGTTGTGAATTCAGAAGAATTGTTTTTTGATGTAAAGGCCTTGGAAAAGGCAGTGAAACAGGGAAAATACGACAGCAAACTGAAGAATTTTAAGTCGGAGTACGGGCGGTTGCGCAATAAGCTGCGCGAGGTAAACGAAGAAACTATCCTGATAACAGAACGAATTAACACGGTGGAACCCACCTTTCAGCGTATTTCTACGGAAGTTGAAAAGTTAACCGGCCGGGAATAACTTTTATTGGGCAGACTGATGCCGTTTGGCCGGTTAGGAAAACAACCTGTCGAAGGCCGCCCAATGCGTTTTTTCGGGGTAATCGCTTTTGAGTTTGTCAATTTCTTCAGCCCATTTTTGTTTGAGTGCAGTGAGTGATGCATTGTCCGTTTGGTGCGGCCTGTGTTCAAGCAAGCGCGCCAGGCGAATGGCCGCGCTTAAATAATTCTGGGTTCTGGAGTCGAAACAACACTCGGTAAAGCGGTTAAATATGTAGCGAATGGTCCAGGCGGAAGGGTGCGCCAAATCTTCGGCATAAAAACGGTGATCGCGCAGTTCGTCACACACAATTTCGTAGGCCGGGAAATAGGAACACTCAGGCATTTGTTCCAGAAAAGAGGCCAGAGAGCTGATGAGACGAGCCTTGCTCATGCTGTTGTTTAGAATGCCCTCACGAAGGTGTTTAACCGGGCTGATGGTGAACAGTATTTTAATGCCGGGGTTAATGAGTTTGAGGTATTCAACACATTTGAAGATTTCCTGCCGCACTTCTGTTTCGCTAAGCAGTCGGTGGTGAAACTCGGCAGCCGGTATTTTGTGGCAGTTGGCTACAATGCGGGCGGGGTCGCGCATTTCCCAAACCCAGGCAGTGCCAAGTGTAATACAGGCTATGTCGGCTTTGCTGATGAATTCAAAGGATTGATCGTGCAGCTGATTGATTCGTTCTGCGAGGGGCTCGGCTTCGGGGTGGCTGAAACTGCCGTGGTGGTCGAGGCTAACGAAACGACCGTTGGAATAGTAAAAGTCGTGTGCCGAGTACCTGTATTCAGTAGCAACTTTGCCCAAAACGGTGGCCAGACTGTGGGGATTGTAAATGATGCCGAACGGATTTAGAAGCGTTTCAACAGAAAGGGAGCCCAGCATGCGTCCAATGTTGTCGGAAAAACAGGAACCGGCAAAGAACCATGAACTGTTGACTGACGCCAAGGGGTTTGCCGGGATATCAAAACGCGTAAAAAGCTGTTCTTTTATTTGAGAAGGGCTCACAACGGCAAAATAATGTTATAAATGAAGGCTGTGATGAATATTTTTGAACCGATGATTACGGATTTACGCAAGAAGGAGAATTTGCATGTAGTTTTTTGGCTGTTGAAAGATTTTGCCTGGCTGTCGGATATAAAGTGGCTGGGAATGGGCATGGCTGTTCCAACGGTATTGTTATCGGTGTGGTTGACTATGAAAAGCAGGGGCAACAGAATGGATTTTTTTCACAATATAGCTGTGAGTTTTTGGATTACGGGGAACTCGATGTGGATGGCAGGAGAGTTTTACTTCAATGATTCGATACGGCACTTGGTAAAGCCGCTGTTTTTAATTGGGTTTGTGTTTGTGGGGTATTATTATGTGAGTGAGTGGTGGCGTTCAAGACGGATAAATTAGGAATCATGATATTGTATCAAGAGTTTATTTAACAGAAATACAGGCTTAGTTTGGGTCTCTTGAAATTGCCCCTGCCTTTTCCCTGCATTGCTTAACTTTGCACCCAATATGTCTGAAACCCCTGTTTATCAACCTGTGAATAAGGTTAGAATTGTGACCGCCGCCAGTTTGTTCGATGGTCACGATGCCGCAATCAATGTGATGAGGCGCATTATTCAATCTACCGGTTGCGAAGTGATTCACCTGGGACACGACCGCAGCGTGCAGGAAGTGGTGGAAACCGCCATTCAGGAAGATGCCAATGCCATTGCCATGACAAGCTATCAAGGCGGGCATAACGAATATTTTCGTTATATGCGGGATTTGCTGGCTGAACGGGGCGCCGGACATATCCGCATTTTTGGCGGCGGTGGTGGGGTTATTCTGCCAGAGGAAATTCGAGAGTTGATGGATTACGGGATTACCCGCATTTACAGTCCGGATGATGGCCGCGCCCTGGGTTTGCAGGGTATGATCAACGATCTGGTTCAAAAAAGCGATTTTCCTACCGGCTACTCCCTAAATGGTGAATGGGAGCATTTTACAGGCAAGAACAAACTGGCCGTGGCGCGCCTGATTAGTGCAGCTGAAAATTATCCCGAGGAAAACCGCGCCAAGCTGGATGCGATAAGACAACAAGCCGCAGCATTGAAAACTCCTGTACTGGGCATTACTGGCACCGGCGGGGCAGGCAAAAGCAGCCTGGTTGATGAACTGGTGCGTCGCTTTTTGCTCGATTTTCCTGAAAAACACATTGCCATCATCAGCGTTGACCCAAGCAAGCGCAAAACAGGCGGGGCTTTGCTAGGCGACCGCATACGGATGAACAGCATTAACAACTCCAGGGTATATATGCGGAGTTTGGCCACAAGGCAGGCCAACCTCGCCCTGAGCAAGCATGTTGATGATGCAGTGAACATTGTAAAATCGGCCGGGTACGACCTGGTGATAGTGGAAACCAGCGGCATAGGACAAAGCGATACCGAAATTACCGAACACGCCGATGTAACGCTGTATGTGATGACTCCAGAATACGGAGCCGCCACCCAGCTGGAGAAAATTGATATGCTGGATTTTGCCGATGTGATTGCCCTGAATAAGTTCGATAAGCGCGGAGCCCAGGATGCACTGCGCGATGTGCGTAAGCAATACCAGCGCAACCATAAACTGTTTGAAAAAGAGGTGGACGAAATGCCCGTTTTCGGCACCATTGCCAGTCAGTTCAACGATCCGGGAATGAACTCCTTGTACCGCAAACTGATGGATACCGTTGCCGATAAAACCGGTGCAGATTTGAACAGCAGATTTAGCAGTGAAGAGGAAATGAGTGAAAAAATATTCATCATTCCTCCGGGCAGAACCCGTTATCTCAGCGAAATCAGCGAAACCAACAGGCATTACGACGAGAAGGTAATAAAACAATCGGAAGCCGCCGACAAGCTTTACGGTCTGTGGCGTGCCTTGGAAACCTCAACCGGACTCAAACTGGATGTGGCCGGGGGCGATCAGGCGGCGTTTGAACAGGTGAGGACGGCTTGTGCAGGTCAACCCAATTTTGATTTGTTTAAGTTGATTATTGCCGATTTCGAGAGGGTGAAACGCGATTTGGATCCTGTAGTGTGGGATATGCTTTGCGGCTGGGATGCCGAAGAAAAGCGCTACAGTGACGATGAATATGTTTATTTTGTTCGTGGCAAAGAGGTGAGGGTGGCCAATTACAGCGAAAGTTTGAGCCATTTGCGAATTCCCAAGGTGGCCATGCCCCGCATGAAAAGCTGGGGAGACAGGGTTCGATGGGCCATGCAGGAAAACACGCCGGGTTTCTTCCCTTATACAGCCGGCATTTATCCGTTCAAACGCGTGGGCGAAGATCCAACACGGATGTTTGCCGGAGAAGGAGGTCCGGAAAGAACCAACCGCCGTTTTCACTATGTGAGTTTGGGAATGCCCGCCAAGCGGCTGAGTACGGCCTTCGATAGCGTGACTTTGTATGGTCGCGACCCGCATACCCGTCCTGATATTTACGGTAAAATTGGCAACAGCGGCGTGAGTATTTGTTGCCTCGACGATGCCAAAAAGTTGTATTCCGGTTTCAATCTGGCCGATCCCAAAACATCGGTTTCCATGACCATCAATGGGCCTGCGCCCATGTTGCTGGGTTTCTTTATGAATGCAGCCATAGATCAGCAGTGCGAGTTATACATTCGTAAAAACGGACTGGAAGCCGAGGTGAATGCCAAAATTGATGCCATTTACCGCGAAAAGGGATTGCCAAGACCAACTTATCAGGGCGAACTGCCTGAGGGCAACGACGGCCTGGGCCTGATGTTACTCGGTGTAACAGGCGATGAAGTTTTGCCCGCTGAGGTTTACAACGAAATCAAGCAGTACACGCTAAGTCAGGTGCGCGGAACCGTACAGGCTGATATTTTGAAGGAAGATCAGGCACAGAACACCTGCATTTTTAGTACCGAATTTGCGTTGAGGCTGATGGGCGATGTGCAGCAGTATTTCATTGAGCAAAAGGTGAGGAATTTTTACTCAGTGAGCATCAGCGGATATCACATTGCCGAGGCGGGGGCCAACCCCATTACGCAGCTGGCTTTTACCCTGGCCAACGGGTTTACTTATGTGGAGTACTACCTCAGCCGCGGCATGCACATCGATGACTTTGCGCCCAATTTGAGTTTCTTTTTCAGCAACGGTACCGACCCTGAGTACGCGGTGATTGGTCGTGTTGCCCGCCGCATTTGGGCCAAGGCCATGAAGCTGAAATATGGTGGCAACGAACGCAGTCAGATGCTGAAGTACCATATTCAAACCAGCGGCCGCAGTTTGCACGCGCAGGAAATTGATTTCAACGACATTCGCACCACCCTACAGGCGCTGTATGCCATTTACGACAATTGCAACAGTTTGCATACAAATGCCTACGACGAGGCCATTACCACTCCTACAGAGGAAAGTGTGCGCAGGGCTATGGCCATACAACTCATTATTAACCGAGAGCTTGGCTTGGCGAAAAATGAGAACCCCTTGCAGGGAAGTTTCATTATTGAGGAATTGACTGATCTGGTGGAAGAGGCCGTTTTGGGTGAGTTTGACCGCATTACCGAAAGGGGCGGGGTGCTTGGCGCCATGGAAACCATGTATCAGCGCAGTAAGATTCAGGAAGAGAGTTTGTATTATGAAACCCTGAAACATACGGGCGAACTTCCCATAATTGGGGTGAATACTTTTTTAAGCAGCAAGGGTTCGCCCACTGTTTTGCCGAGGGAGGTGATTCGCAGTACCACAGATGAGAAGGAGCAGCAGATTACAACGGTTCGCAACCTTCATCTGGCAAGGCAGGACAGGGCTCCGCAATTGTTGAAGCAACTGCAGGAGGCGGCTGTACAAAACCGCAACATTTTCGCGCATTTGATGGAGGCCTGTAAGGTTTGTACGCTGGGGCAGATTACCGAAAACCTGTTTGAGGTAGGCGGTCAGTACCGTCGGAATATGTAAGGCTTTTTGAGGGCAAGCTTGCTTCAGAACATAGCTGTTATCCGGCTCGTGGCGGATTTTTGCTTTTGTTTGATTTATTGTTTTTTTAATAGGTAAAATTCGAATAATGACCTAAAAGGTTATATTTGTGTTATTCGCCTTGTCAGCATTTTTGACAAACAGGGCGTTTTATGATTAAAATTATTTTTAATGAAAGGAATGGATATGGCAAAAATCGAAATTATGACAGTTAGGGGGTTACCCATAACTACATTTAAACAAAATGGAGAAGATTTTATATCCCTGACGGATATTGCCCGCAACAAGAATGCAGAAGAACCGAAGGATGTTGTCAAAAACTGGATGCGTTCGCGCACAACCATTGAATTTATTGGTCTTTGGGAACAATTGAACAACCCCGATTTTAAAGGGGTCGAATTCGACTCCTTTTTGTACGAAGCGGGTTCGAATGCTTTTACACTTTCGCCCAGTAAATGGGTTGAGGCAACCAATGCGAAGGGCATTATTTCCAGACAAGGGAAAAACGGAGGCACTTTTGCGCA
>CANHCW010000057.1 GCA_947459165.1 Flavobacteriales bacterium | reverse complement strand
TGGAACTACAAAGCCGGCAAACAATGGACTATAGTAAAACCACAAGCCGTACATGTGCGGCCCATCGTAGGGATTTCCGCCTTTGCGCAATTCGTCGGCTGCCAGGTAAAATATATCCATGTCGTTTTCCGCCGAAATGCAGCGCAGTGTAGGTATTAGCAACAGCAGAAAAGCAAGGCCAAGATAAAAAAATCCTTTGGGAAAAGGGGAGAGGGTTTTGGATTGAATTCGGGAATCAGGCGTTTGATCCACGGTGTTCGCTGGCGGCTTTTATGAATTTTACGAACAGCGGATGCGGATTGTCGACCGTACTTTTTAATTCGGGGTGAAATTGAACACCTACAAACCAGGGGTGGTTGGCAATTTCAACAATTTCAGCCAAACCGGTAGCAGGATTCACCCCTGTAATCTTCATGCCTGCCGCTTCCATTCTTTCTTTGTACTTGTCGTTGAATTCGTAGCGGTGCCTATGTCGTTCATTTATTTTTTGCTTTCCGTAGGCTCTGTTAGCGTTTGAATTTTTTGTTAAATCGCAGGCGTAAGACCCCAGGCGCATGGTTCCACCTTTATCGGTAATCTTTTTCTGTTCCTCCATTAAGTCAATCACGGGATTAAGTGTGGCTGAATCCATTTCAGACGAATGGGCATCTTTTAAACCAAGGACATTTCTGGCAAATTCAATCACTGAGCATTGCATTCCCAGGCAAATGCCGAAAAATGGGATGTTGTTCTCACGGGCATATTTTACAGCCAATAGTTTACCTTCAATACCACGGTGCCCAAAACCCGGAGCCACCAAAATACCGTCAAAACCACTGAGTTTGTGTTTGATGTTGCTTTCTGTAATCAGTTCGCTGTGCACATACTGAACATTCACTTTGCACTCATTCGCTGCTCCACCATGAATAAATGCTTCATTGATTGACTTGTACGCATCGGGCAATTCAACATATTTTCCCACCAAGGCAATGCGTACCTCAGATTTGGGGTGTTCGAGTCTGAAAAGAAAATCCCTCCACGATTTCAGGTCAGGTTCGTTTTTGGAGCTGAGTTTCAGTTTTGACAAAACCACCTTGTCGAGTTTTTCTTTCAGCATCACCAGCGGCACTTCGTAAATGGTTTTTACATCGATGCTTTCAATTACGGCGTTGGGATGAACATTGCAGAAAAGCGCAATCTTTTTGCGCATCTCAGGGGCAAGGTGCTTTTCTGTGCGACAAACCAAAATATCGGGTTGAACACCTTGTTCCAACAGCATTTTTACACTGTGCTGGGTGGGTTTGGTTTTTAATTCACCCGCAGCAGACAAATAGGGAATGAGGGTAAGGTGAATAACTGCTGTGTTTTCACTGCCCAAATCCCAGATAAGTTGCCTAACACTTTCAACATAAGGCAACGATTCAATGTCACCGACGGTTCCACCAATTTCGGTTATTACAATGTCGTATTCACCGGAATTTCCCAGCAACTGCATCCTGCGTTTGATTTCATCCGTGATATGGGGAATGACCTGAACGGTTTTTCCCAAGTATTCACCTCTTCTTTCATTTTCAATTACAGTTTGGTAAACCCTACCCGTGGTAACATTGTTATTCTGGCTGGTCGGGATGTTGAGAAAGCGTTCATAATGCCCCAAATCAAGGTCGGTTTCCGCACCGTCTTCGGTTACGAAACACTCCCCGTGCTCGTATGGGTTAAGGGTTCCGGGATCTACATTAATGTAGGGGTCGAATTTTTGAATGGTTACGCTGTAACCCCTTGCCTGAAGCAATTTGGCTAACGATGCTGAGACGATACCTTTGCCAAGAGAGGATGTAACCCCACCCGTAACGAAGACATATTTGGCTTTTTTCATTGTGAAATCCTAAAGATTTTTAAACGCTACGGGATGCAAAGTTATACTTTTAACCACCCTGCTATCAGGAACTAATTAGGTAGTTTTCAACAGGTGAAAATCAGCTTTTACAGGTACTTTTTTATCGCAAAAAGGGTGGATGTATCAAGTCTATTAACCCGCACACATCCGTATTTGAGGCAGATGATGTTCGCTGTGCCAGCACATAAACAACACCCATTCTGCCACGGTGAGCATACCCAGTTTTGGATGTTCAAAACCTGCTGCCAACATCCACACATTTTCAGAGTTCACTCTGTCGAGCACGGTCAGCCTATTGTTTTTCCAAGCATGGATAGCTTCTTCACGCGTTTTGAAAATGCCTTTGGGCATAGCCGGCTCGGGTGCTTCAAACTTCTGTTCTGCCTGTTTCCGGCGTTCGTTTAGCAGTTGGGTTATCTCCAGAGGATTTCGATCGGTAGGAAGATTTCGCCTTACTATAGCGAATAATCCTGTCCTGTCAGAAATCAGCAGGTGTTCAACAATTTCCGCAATACACCAACCACCGTCTAAAGGTTTTTTGAAGAAAGTGGATTCATCGAAGGCATTCAGAACATTTTCGATGGTTTGGGTATTGCTCCTAAACGCAGCTTGAATTTGTTCAAAATTGCGTTCAATGTTTTGCATAGAACCCTGTTTTACTTTACCTCTACCAATTCGGTATCGAAAACCAGAGTGCTGTTGCCGGGAATAACGCCGCCACCTGCACCGCGAGGTCCATAACCCAAATTAGATGGAATAATGAGCTTGTATTTTGCCCCCACACTCATCAGTGCAATCCCCTCGTCCCAGCCTGGAATAACTTGTCCAACTCCCAACTGAAACTGAATGGGTTCGTTGCGTGAATAAGAATTATCGAATTCAGAACCATTAGCCAGTTTACCGCTGTAGTGAACTTTTACGGTTTTACCGGAAGATGCTTTTGTTCCTTTGCCTTCACTGTCAACCACATACCAAAGCCCTGAAGCTGTTTTTTTAGCGGTGGGGTATAATTTAAGCACTTCCTCATCGAAACGGGCGAAATCAATGCCTTTTAGTTTGGCCGCCTGAAGATTTTTGAAAGCAGCATCGTCAGTTGAAAATGCTTCGGCTTCAGCGCCTTTGCGGTAAATTTTAAGCGAAACTATGGAATCTCCTTGCTGTGTAGCATCCACTATATTTTGTCCTTGAATTACTTTGCCAAAAACAGTGTGACGACCGTCGAGCCAGTCGGTTTTAACATGGGTAATAAAAAACTGAGACCCGTTGGTTCCGGGGCCTGCATTGGCCATAGACAAAATTCCCGGGCCTGTGTGTTTCAGGCTGTCCACAATTTCGTCTTCAAATTGATAACCGGGTCCGCCTGAACCATTTCCTGATGGATCACCGCCCTGAATCATGAAACTGGCAATAACTCGGTGAAATTTCAACCCATCGTAATACGGAGTGCCCAAGGGTTTGGCGTTGTTCTGAATTTTGCCTTCAGCCAGTCCCACGAAATTGCACACCGTTACCGGGGTGGCTTTGTAATGCAGGTTTAGGATGATGGTTCCTCTGTTGGTTGTGAGTTCGGCATACATGCCATCGGGTTGTGAGTTGTAAAACTCGGGTAAAGTATTGTTCATTTTTTTTGTTGAGGCAGGTTTTTGGGTAGTATTGTTCTGCTGTTGTTTGGCATCCACTTTTTCGGTTTTGGTGGCTGCAGAATTCTTACTTTTGGTTTGTTTTCCCTTTTGAGCAGTTCCTGCATTAAAAAGCAGGCCTGATATGGCGATTATACAGATGATTTTTTTCATTTTCTGAGTTGTTGTATTTCGGTTTGTATTTTTTTAGGCAATTTCCGTACCACTTCATCATAAGAGTGCAAAATGAGTTCAACAATCATTTTTTCAGACAATCCGTCAAAATAAACTGTATTCCACAGCGTTTTGTTCATGTGCCAACCCGGAATAATTTGGGGAAATCGTTCCCTCAGTTCCTGAGCCCTTTCAGGATCGCACTTAAGGTTAACGGAAACAAAGTTGCTGATGTCGCCGATGCAAAAAATTTTACCTGCCACTTTCCACACCAAAGTGTTTTGGTCGAAAGGAAACCCTTCGGTGACCATAGGAAGGGAAATGCAGGTATCGCGAACAATGTCCAAGAGAATGTGGGTAATTTGGCGTTCGGCAAAACTACAGCACGGCACTAATTTTGAAAAGTCAATTCAACAATGAAGGCATATCTTTTTTTACTTGTCGCATTGCTCAGCGTATTTTCGGCACAGGCGCAGAAGAACAAAGTGGTTCGGGTTTTTTACGAAAGTCTTGAGGTGCAGAATGGCGTGGCCTATTTAAAAAATCTTCCGTACACCGGGTTAAGCATTAAACAATGGGAAAACCGACAAACCAATGAAGAAATTAATTGGGTGGACGGCCTGAGAGACGGAGTTTACAGCGAATACACCGAAACAGGTGTGCTTGTGGCGCGTGAAAATTGGTCGCGCGGAGTGAAACACGGCGAATACGCTTATTACTATCCCGATGGACGCATTAAAAACAAAGGAACATTTAAAAATGGAAACCTCGACGGTGAAATCTGGGGCTATTACACCAACGGAAAGGCAAAGTACATCAACAATTACGAGTCGGGCGTCAGACAGGGCAAAACCCAAACCTGGTTTTCAAATGGCAGTACCGAGCAAATCGGTTATCTTGTAAATAATGTTCCCCACGGTGAAGTTATGGCATGGTACCCCGATTCCACGCCGCGATACCAATCTGAATATAAAATGGGTGTGCTTCACGGCCGTTATTACAGGTGGCATAAAACAGGTTGTCCGGCTGAAGAAAGTTATTATAAAAACGGCAACCTCGACAGTATCAGAAGGTTGTACGACGAATTGAATTGTGTGCTCATTGAAGTGCAGGAATACGACAACGGCAATAAAAATGGAGGCTTTATAAAATTTGGTTTTCGGAACGACACACTGAAAATTGAAAACTGGAAAAATAACAAGTTGGATGGTCGCTATGTGGTTTGGCGCGACAGGGGAATTGAAATGATTGGGAATTACGATGGTGGCGAACCCGATGGGTATTGGAAATACGGAATGATGAGCCACTATCAGATGAGAGAGGGCTTGTATAACAAGGGCACAATGACAGGTTTGTGGAAATTTTACGATGCCGATGGGGAATTGCTCGCCAGGCAATGGTACGATGACAATGGTGAGGTTATTAAAAGCAAATTTGTAAAGAAGAAGAAAAAGAAATAGTGGCTGCAGTTTTGAACAGATTTGTTATTGGGATAACCGGTCAGAGTGGATCGGGCAAAACTTATTTCATCCAGCGATTAAAGGAAACTTTAGGGAATCAGGTTGCAGTTATCAGCTTTGATGATTACTACAAGCCCCTTGAGGAACAGGAAAAAGATGAGCTGGGGGTTACCAATTTCGATTTGCCCGGGGCTTTGTACCATGAAAGATTTCAAGAGGATTTGCTGAAACTCATTGAGGGGCACCCGGTTTTGCTGAAAAAGTACAATTTTGAGAATTACGAAGCTCCTGAAACGGTTGAAATGATTGATTCGGCTCCGGTAATTATTGCAGAAGGATTGTTTGTGTTTGATTTCATTGAGGTCGACGCCCTTTTGTCGTACCGAATTTTTGTTGAAGCCGACATGAATATGAGTTTACAACGGCGTCTGGTCAGAGATATGAGAGAAAGGGGCATTCCGGAGGAGAGGAGTTTGTATCAGTGGCACAATCATGTTATGCCGGCATGGGAGAAGCATATTTTTCCGCACAAGGCTCGTTGTAACCTCGTATTGAAAAATGAGGGTGCTGCAAATGAAAACATTCAAAAAATTCTCAATGAAATTACATGGAATGCACACCCTGAGGTGCTTCGGCTGATTGCAGATAAGCTTAGCTGAAAATTAAACTACAAGCCTATTATTTCTGAGCTCTTCAGCGCTGTATCCAGCAATGCAATTGAAGGAGCGCCGAATACACCTGCCACTTCGCCAGGATTGAGCATAAGGTTGCTGCCGAACTTTTGTTTCTCGGCTTTGTGACTGTGGCCATAGAAAACGCAGTCGTACCATCCGGTTTTAATCATGGGTTTTGCGTAATAAGGATAATGTGTTACACCAATTTTGAGTCCGTCCAGAACCAGCTGAGAATCCAAATCGCCAATATATTCACCATAGATTTTAAGCGTGCTACCGTAAGTTTTGTTGAGTATCTGAAATCGGTCTCCGTCATTATTTCCAAAAACAGCGTGAACAGGAATGCCACATTGAGAAATGAATGCTGCTGCAAAAGGTGAACAAAAGTCACCACAAAAAACAAGGGCCTCCGCATTTTCTTTTTGAAAACGGTTTATGGCCTTTTCCAGATTGCCTATGGCGTCGTGCACATCGCTAAAAACCCCGATAATCATATGCTTAAAATCAATATTCGCCTTCGAAAATACGCAAGTGTATTAATTTTGCAGTGAAATATGGCAATCATTATTACAGAAGAGTGCATCAATTGCGGAGCCTGCGAGCCAGAATGTCCGAATAACGCCATTTACGAGGCAGGAGTGGAGTGGGCTATTGCCGATGGAACAAGGGTTCAGGGATTCTATAAAATGGCAGATGGCAGTTTGGTGGATGTGCAGGATAAGTTTTCCCCCATTAGCAATGAGGTGTATTTTATTGTACCCGATAAGTGTACCGAATGCACCGGATTTCATGAAGAACCCCAGTGTGCGGCTGTTTGTCCGGTAGATTGCTGTGTTCCCGACCCCGAACGCATTGAATCAGAGGAAGTTCTTCTCGACAGAAAAGAGAGACTGCATTTGTAAAATTTTCATTTTATTAGCATTTTCCATAACTCTGCAGTTCAAAACAATTCAAATTTGAAGCATGCTATTTATATGTCTCCAATCATGGCTGCCAATCAGGCTTAAGCCCAGTCCTGATGCAGAAATGGTTACTTCTTTGCTTTTTGGCGAGACTGCCACGGTATTGTCGGCTACCGACGACTGGTATCAGGTTGAATGCACTCACGACGGCTACCACGGCTGGATTTCAAAGTCGTATTTGTTTGAAAGCGCTGAAGAGCATGCCGATTTCACAAGAAGGCTGTGCGTTCACGGTTCATATTGGAGAAATGTATCCGGCCGCATGGATTTATCGCCGGGTAGCCTGATTCCGGAAACAGGCAGAATGACTCACAGCGGCAACCTTTTTCATTATTGCGAAAATCAGGCTTTCATTCCCGATTCCGACAATGTGATAGCCATTGCTGAGTTGTTCCGTTTTTCACCTTATTTATGGGGAGGCAGAAGCGTTTGGGGAATTGATTGCAGCGGATTGGTTCAGATTTCATATCAGATTATTGGGTTAAATCTTCCCCGAGATGCCAAAGATCAGTCGTTGGTTGGAGAAGAAGTGGCTTTTGGAAATCACAAGTCAGGTGACCTTGCTTTTTTTGAAAAAGACGGAAAAATTACCCATACCGGTTTGATTTGTGAGGAAGATTTCATCTACCATGCCAGCGGTAAAGTTCGTAAAGACAGGCTCTGCAAGCAGGGTATTGAGCATTATGTAACAGGCAAACTCTCACACAATTTGGCATGCATCCGACGGGTGCGCTGATTTTAACCCGTAATTTCTGGTTTATACTTCTGTAATTTTGCGCCTTAATTAAGGTACAAAAAATGCAAAAACTTTTCGAACACCTCAGCGAAATCAGAAAGGAATTTCACCTTCGTTGTGGGCACGAATTCGGTTTCACAGAAAGTCAAAGCGAAGCTCACTTCGATTTAACCACCAAGGCCGCCATGGATTATCTGCAAGGACTTGCCATGAGTGGTAAAATAAATGAGATACAAAACTTGGTGAAAGATGGGCCTGAAACATTGAGGCAGAGTGCCTATTACCAAGAGATGATTGATAAATGTTGCGGCAATTATTACGCACTCGACTGGAACAAGGAGGCAAAAACCAAACTTGCAGAAACGGCCCTTGCCTTTGCCATTTCAGGTCTTCAACAAAAATTCACTGAAGGTGGTTATTCCGCCGACACGCAGGGAGTTCTTAAATTCCTGGGAATGGACAGCGGTATGCTCGGCTTAATGGGCAAAATGGGCGGCATGTTCAACATGTTCCGCAAAAAATGACCAATCAGTCCTATCGCCACAACGAAGTGTTTTCTGCATTGATTTTTGATGCAGAAACGGATGTATGCAGCGAATACGAAGACTGTGTTTTTGAACAATGCAGTTTTGCTGAAGCAGACCTGAGCCAAATTAAATTCATTTCCTGTCGTTTTGAAGGTTGCAACTTTACAGGTGCGGGCATGCATGAATCGGTTTTTCGGGATGCGGTTTTTAACGGTTGCAAATTACTGGGACTGCAATTTTCACGGTGTAATGAATATGGATTTTCTGCCGAATTCAACGGTTGCAACCTTGATTTGGCTGATTTTTCAGGCAGAAGCATGAAAAAAAGCCGATTTCATGGTTGTAGGCTTCACAGCGCTGATTTTACCGGCGCGGATTTAAAAGAATCTTTCTTTACCAATTGCGACTTGGCCGCAGTCAGGTTTGAGCATAGCAATCTTGAGAAAGTGGATTTTACAGGGGCTTTCAACTTGCAGTTCGATCCTTCAGTGAACAAGCTAAAAGGGGCTAAAATTCCAATGACTGAGTTACCCGGTTTGCTTTACATGCATCGCATCGAAGTAGTGTAGTCGCTTATTAGTCAACCAGAGTTACTTTAATAGTGTTGGTTCTCTGCTTTTTGTGAATGGGCATACTTGCGCAATTGATCACGGTGTCACCCGGAATTACAAAGCCTGATTCTTTCAGCATATCGGTTACATCCTGAAAGGTCTCGTCGGTACTCACATATTTATCGTAAAAAAATCCACGAACACCCCATACCAAACTCAAACGACTCAGTAGGGAAGGGTTATCGGTAAAAATAAAAACACTGGCTCTGGGTCGGTAGCTGGCCACCCTAAAACCGGTATAGCCCGATCTGGTCATTGCCGCAATGGCTTTGGCATTCAGGTGGTCACTCATTCTCACAGCCGTAAAACAAACTTCATCGCTGGCAAATGAGGGCGATTCCGGCCCGGGGCGTTTTCCTTTGTAGTAAACGCGGCGGTCATTTTCCACATCTGTAATAATGTTGCTCATGACTTCCACCACCCTGACGGGATATTTACCAACACCTGTTTCGGCGCTGAGCATAACGGCATCAGCCCCATCGAGAACGGCATTGGCCACATCATTAATTTCGGCTCGGGTAGGAATGCTATCGTGAATCATGCTTTCCATCATTTGCGTTGCAATAATGACAGGTTTTGCAGCCGCCATGCATTTTTCAACGATGTCTTTTTGAATCAGTGGTATTCTTTGCAGCGGAATTTCAACGCCCAAATCGCCCCGTGCTACCATAATGCCGTCTGAAACCCTGATAATGTCCTGAATGTTTTCAATGGCTTCAGGTTTCTCTATTTTGGAAATGACGCGGGTATCGAGTCCCTTCTGACTGATGATTTTCTTCAGTTCAATAATATCCTCGGGTCGGCGAACAAATGACAGAGCAACCCAATCAATGCCATGATTCAAGCCGAATTCCAAATCCTTCAAATCTTTTTCTGTGAGGCTGGGAACGGTCAACTTGGTATGTGGCAAATTAAATCCTTTGTTTGAAGTAAGAATACCCCCAACCAGCACCTGGGCTTTCAGTGTGTTCTCATCCAGCACGGCAGTAATTTTCAATTCTACCTTTCCATCGTTTAAAAGAATGTGTTCGCCGGGCCTGGCATCCAGCGCAAGTCGCTGATAGCTCACATAGAGCAAGTCGGTCGTAGATACCGTTTCTATGGTGGTAATGGTGATTTCACTGCCGTCTTTCAGGTCAATTTGACCATCAACCTTGCCAATTCTTAGCTTAGGACCCTGTAAATCCATAAGTAAAGCCACATTGGAGTGCAATTCGGAGTTTATTTTTCTAACCTTTCGAATGACTTCAAGGTGCTGTTCGTGTGTGCCGTGCGAAAAATTGAGACGGCAAACATCCACTCCGGCAAGAATTAGTTTTTTTAGTACTTCCTCGCTTTCCGAGGCCGGCCCTATGGTTGCGATAATTTTGGTTTTGTTGAACAGCCCCCTATACATTTTTTTTATCTTTTCTTATTTTAAACGGTTCTTCTTCTTTGGTGTCTTCTTCAAATATCAAATCAGCCACCCAATACAATTTATTTTTGTCTTCATCGACAATTGGATACACTGTGCTCACTCCGGGAATGCTTTTAATCACATTTTTCAAATCGAGGTCGAAACTCATCTCCTCAGAATCCTTCAGAATGAGCAGAAAATCGGCGATGGGCTTGCTTTGAAACAGGCATCCGGTTGATTTATTTTCTAGAATCCAAGATTGAACCTGTGCATCTGGAGATTTGTACATGAACCTTCTGTGTTCTGATTTTACTTTTTTTATTTCAGCCTGAAAAGGTTCTGACAAGGAAAAGGAAGTGCCCGTCAGCAAGTCGGTATTCCACGCCAACAGGTGCAGAGAAAGGGTGGTGTGAATGGCAAAAGCTTGGAAAGGAATGTCGGAAAAATCAAAATCCAAAAATTCTTTTTTTGCCATACAACGATGCAAATTTAAGCTAGCTGATATGCGGTTGTGAAAAATTGTTTTACTTTGCATCGCAAATTTCAAAAAACCAAACAATATGTCTGAAATCGCAACCAAAGTAAAAGCTATCATCGTTGATAAGCTGGGTGTAGAAGAATCTGAAGTTAATGAACAAGCAAGTTTCACCAATGATCTTGGTGCAGACTCGCTGGACACTGTGGAACTGATCATGGAATTCGAAAAGGAATTCGACATCAGCATTCCAGATGACCAAGCCGAAAAAATCCAAACTGTAGGCGAAGCCATTCGTTACATCGAAGAAAACAAAAAGTAATTCATGCAACTCAAAAGGGTTGTTGTAACAGGAATGGGCGCACTTACGCCCATTGGAAACACACTGGCTGAATACTGGGAAGGGCTCAAAACCGGCAAAAACGGTGCAGCCCCCATCACCCGGTTCGATACCACTTTGTTTAAAACCCGCTTTGCCTGCGAGGTAAAGGGTTTTGATGTTACCCAGTTTATGGATAGAAAGGAAGCCCGAAAAATGGATCCTTTCACCCAATACGGGATTGTGGTGGCCGATCAGGCTATTGAAGATTCAGGTCTGTTACAACAACCCTTTAACCCCGATCGGATTGGTGTAATTTGGGGTTCAGGCATTGGTGGTCTCACCACCTTTTTCCAGGAAGTAATCGATTACGCCAGGGGAGACGGAACGCCAAGGTTTTCTCCCTTTTTTATCCCCAAAATGATTATTGATATAGCTTCTGGCTATATCAGCATCAAGCATGGCTTCCGAGGCCCCAACTTCGCCACGGTTTCTGCCTGCGCAACAAGCACGCACAGTATTATTGATTCGTACAATCTGATTCGTTTGGGCAAGGCCGATGCAATTATTACCGGCGGCAGTGAGGCTTGTGTGAATGAACCTGCCATGGGTGGTTTCAGCAACATGAAAGCTTTGAGTGAAAGAAACGACGATTACTCAACTGCTTCGCGCCCTTTCGACAAAGAAAGAGATGGATTTGTACTGGGTGAAGGCGGTGCAGGCTTGGTTTTGGAAGAATTGGAACACGCCAAAGCCCGCGGAGCCAAAATTTATGCAGAAATGGTTGGCGGTGGCATGACTGCCGATGCTTACCACATCACAGCTCCACATCCCGAAGGTCTGGGAGCAAGAAATGTGATGAAAATGGCCATTGAAGATGGTGGTTTAAATCCAGAAGACATAGATTATATCAATGTTCACGGAACGAGCACCCCGTTGGGTGATATTGCAGAAACCAAAGCCATTCTGGGCGTTTTTGGCGAACATGCCTACAAACTCAACATCAGCAGTACCAAAAGCATGACAGGTCATCTTCTTGGTGGGGCAGGAGCAGTTGAGGCAGTTGCCTGCATTATGGCAGTGAAAGAAGGAATCATTCCACCTACCATCAATCATTTTACCGATGACCCTGATATAGATGGTAAACTCAATCTTACTTTCAATACGGCTCAAAAAAGAGAGGTTAGAGCTGCATTGAGCAATACCTTCGGTTTCGGAGGCCACAACGCTTCCGTAATTTTCAAACGCTACGAAGTCTAAGCGCTTGCGTATCCGAATATTTCAAAACAATAAAAACCGTCAGTTTTACGACCAGCTTTACCGAACAACCGGGTTGAAGCCCAGGAGACTTGCCATTTACCGAGAAGCACTTCGTCATTCTTCAGTAAATGAACAGGATACCGGTGAAACCAAATTGCCCAACGACAACGAAAGACTGGAATTTTTGGGCGATGCCATTCTTGATTCAGTCATTGCTGAGTTGTTGTTTCTGCGATTTCCATACCGCAAGGAGGGGTTTTTAACCGAAATGCGCATGAGGATTGTAAACAGGGAGCAAATGAGTTATTTGGCCAATCGACTCGGACTTATTCAAATGATGGAAATAAAACCGGAACTGCTTAAGAATCCCACCGCGGCCAAAAGCATTGCCGGAAATGCCATGGAAGCCTTGATTGGCGCAATTTACCTGGATCACGGATACAGAACAGCCAAAAAATTCATTGCCGACCGGCTTGTGGGTCAATACCTTGATATTGACAAGCTGATGGATACAACAGTCAG
>CANHCW010000056.1 GCA_947459165.1 Flavobacteriales bacterium | reverse complement strand
GTGGCCTTCGTTACATTCTTCGCGGGTGCCTTTGAAGTTGGGGATTTCCAGCACCCATTCCAGTAGCTCGGTGAAGCGAACGCGGTAAATCTTGCTTTCGTTAAAGTCATCGCCAAAGCGTTCATACAGCTTCATTCCAATGTCTTCGTGGTCGTTCCAGTGTATTGGGGGTTCGTACATAATTAGTTAACAGTTGATAGGTGACAGTGTATAGTTAGTGGCCGATAATGCCGCTTTGGTCGGGGATGGTAACAACGAGATTGCCTTCATCTTGCAATTTACACTGGCAGGCTAGGCGAGAATTGAATTTGGGATTGCGGGCGCGATCTACATAATCTTCTTCTCGGTCACTCATTTCCGGCAACAAATCTTCGCCGCTGTTGATATAAACATGGCAAGTGCTGCAGCCGCAAACACCGCCACAGTTGTGGTTTAGCGAAATGTCGTTGTCCAAAGCCACTTCGAGAATACTTTCTCCTTCAAAAATTTCGAAGGTTTGGTCCTGCTTGTCTTTTTCTTCAAATCGAAAAGTAATGTTTCCCATGATCGATGTTGCAAAGGTAACAAATCAAGGCCCTTGCGGTTTTGTTCAATTTTTGACATTGTAATCAACAAACTCATCGTTTTCAGTTAAAAAAACGGAGTTCAATAGAATTCAAATCTGTTCCGCCTTACCTATTTTTGCGGCAATATGGAATTTCAGTTAAGCGAAGAACACCTGGCGGTTCAACAAGCCGCCCGCGATTTTGCACAGACCGAGTTGTTGCCCGGCGTGATTGAACGCGACGAACACCAAAAATTTCCCGCAGAGCAAATTAAAAAACTCGGCGAATTGGGTTTTATGGGCATGATGGTAGATCCCAAATATGGCGGAAGCGGTATGGACACCATCAGTTATGTACTGGCTATGGAAGAAATTTCAAAAGTGGATGCCAGCGCCAGCGTGGTAATGAGTGTAAACAACAGCTTGGTTTGCTGGGGTTTGGAAACCTTTGGCACCGAAGAGCAAAAACAGAAATACCTGGTGCCATTGGCTAAAGGCGAAATCATTGGTGCTTTTTTGCTCAGCGAACCAGAAGCGGGCAGCGATGCTACAAGTCAGAGAACCACAGCTGAAGACAAAGGGGATCATTATTTACTGAATGGAACCAAAAACTGGATTACCAACGGCAATAGTGCAAGCGTGTATTTGGTAATGGCTCAAACCGATGTGGCTAAAAAACACAAAGGAATCAATGCGCTGATAGTAGAGAAGAATACTCCGGGCGTAACCGTAGGAAAGAAGGAAGACAAGTTGGGTATTCGCGGCAGCGATACACATTCCATCATGTTTCAGGATGTGAAAGTTCCCAAGGAAAACAGAATTGGCGAAGACGGTTTCGGATTTACTTTTGCCATGAAAACCCTCACCGGCGGACGAATAGGGATTGCGGCACAGGCTCTTGGTATAGCCAGCGGAGCTTATGAACTAGCGTTGAAATATTCGAAAGAAAGAAAAGCGTTTGGCACAGAGATTATGAACCATCAGGCCATTGCGTTCAAACTTGCCGATATGGCCACAGAAATTGAGGCGTCTCGTTTATTGTGTTTGAAGGCTGCGTGGTTAAAAGACCAGCATCTGGATTACAGCCGCGCCAGCAGCATGGCCAAGTTGTTCGCCAGCGAAACCGCCATGAAAACTACTGTTGAAGCGGTTCAGGTTCACGGCGGTTATGGTTATGTGAAAGAGTATCATGTGGAACGCCTGATGCGCGATGCCAAAATCACGCAGATTTACGAAGGAACCAGCGAGGTTCAGCGAGTGGTAATCAGCAGAGATATTTTAAAAGGATAATTTACCAATCCCTGAGAAAATAAAAATGGCCGTCAATTTGACGGCCATTTTTATTTAGTGTGAATGAAATTTACTGAGGCCAGAGTTCGAGAGCATCGAACAATGAACCTGCAGCGGGTGCGTTTTTGTTAGCATTGATCTCATCCTGAGGAACCAGGAAGCGCTGAGGCAGTTTGGTTCCGGTGTTGGGAACTACACCGATGAGGTTTTTAGTTCTGCGCACATCGCACCAAGGTTCGATCTGACCATATAAAGAGGCGTATTTTTCAACCAGAATCTCTTTGGTCATGGCATCGTTGGCGGTTGCTCCGGGCACCAGTTGACCGGGGCCGAAATCGCCTGCAACATACGCGTCGTACTGACCGCCTGTTGATGCGGCGTTGTCGGCGCGAACATTATTCAGGTGGGTCAGTGCGGTGTTTAAATCACCTGTGCGAATGGCACACTCAGCCAAAATCAGCTGGTTCTCTAAATAAGAAACAATGGGGAAGTTGTTTGTTGCAGCGAAAATACCATTGTCCCAGTTAGGATCCAGAGGGGTGTAAACCTCTTCAATGAAATAATAGGCGAAACGCGCAGACTCATCGGTCTTGGCATTGTTTCTGAAAATGGTAGATGAATCGAGCAACTTTTCCATGTGAGAACCGCTGGCAGAAATGTATCCGGCGCGGTTCCAATCAAGGAAATCATAATAAAGGTTCCATGCACCTGGGGTAGCCTGGCTGTGGTTGGCCAACAGGTCTTTTCCTGCCGCAACGCCATTGGCAGCAGCAGCAGCCGCTTTGGCATATTCACCCATGCGCAGGTAAGCACGCGCTTTCAGTGTGTTTGCTACCTGCGCCCAGTTGTGGTTGCCCACATAAGCACCGCTGTAGCTGGCGTTGTTTGCACCATACGCAATGGCAGAATCCAACAAAACAATAGCCGCCTTGTGTACATCCGACATTTTGTCGAATTTGGGGTTGCTATTACCCTCAACACAAGCTTCTGTATTGGGTACATCACCCCACAGAGCCGATGCAGTGAGCAGGAGGTTTGCCTCCGTGATGCAGGCTACAGCATTCAGCGACTTGTTGTTTGCCTTTTGTGCCTTACCACGAACCAAACGACATTGTGCAATGCCTTCGGTGTAAAGATTACCCCATGGAGTATTGAAATCACCGGCGGTCATCACATAATCGCCATAGGATACAAATTGACGGTCATAACCGGTGTGGTGACCGCTGAAAATTCCGGCAAGGCGCGCAGCTTCCCCTTCGTTCACGAGCACATTGGCCAATTGGGCACCAGTGATCATTAATGTTGGGTCGGAGTCGCTAAATTGACCGGGATTTATTTTGTTGATTTCCTTGATGTCTTTTTTGCAGGAAGAGAATCCCACAACAAGAGCAAGGCCCAACGAAAGGATATAGGTTATCTTTTTCATTTTAATATTCCTTCTTAGAATTAGAGGTTAAACTTAACATTGAACAGGTAAGACTTTGTTCCGGGGTTGTTGAAGTAGTCCAAACCACGGCCATTCGATACACCTGTCAGGTTGGTTTCAGGATCAAGACCGTCAAACTTGGTCCAAAGAGCAAGGTTTCTGCCGGTAAATCCAACAGTGATACCACCGGGGATGTGAAGAGCATCAGACCATGCTTTAGGAAGGGCGTAAGACAAGCTCAATTCGCGGATACGGGTCCATGATGCGTCTTTGATAAACTGTTCAGCAACAGAACCAAAACCACCACCGGTGCTAGTGTACCAGTACTGATTCAACCACACATTGCCGGCTCCGTAATTTACCAGGTTTCCACGGGCTGTTACACTACCATCTGTATTGAGGGTAGCCAAACCATTGGCCCCTGCAGCAGCGGCTGTTGCCAGGCTAACTCCACGGTAATCGACAATTGTGGCAGCATCAGCAGCAGAAACGGTGAATTCGTTTGCTGTTTCAGGAGTGATACCGAAGTTGTTCAACACGCCGTATGTACCAGCCCACATATCGTTGCCCTGACAGGTTTCGAACAATAAGTTAAAGTTCAGGTTTTTGTAGTTACCATTCAAACCCATACCTGCTCTCCAGTTGGGGTTGGGGTCACCAATTACACCTTCTTCAGAAGCTGCGGTGGGGAAACCATTGGCATCAAGAATCATTTTTCCGCTTTCATCACGAGCCCACTTGCCACCCCAAAGGGAGCCCATGGGTTTGCCTTCAACTGCGCGGGAAGATGTTCCGGTAAACCCTGCCAGGAAGATAGGAGCAGCGCCACTCAGGTTGTCAACCGTGTTGCGGTTTGAACCAAAGTTACCGTAAAGGTTCAGGTTGAAGTTTTCTGACTTGATCAAGCTAACATTCAGGTCAAGTTCTAGACCTTTGTTAGAGATATCAGCAGCGTTTTTCCACTGGTTTGAATAACCTGTAGAGTTGGCAACTGCAATAGCAAGTACAGCGCCTTCAATTTTGTTCTGATAGTATGTTACACCCAAAGAAACCTTGTTTTTGAACAGCTTCAGGTCTGCGCCTAATTCTGTTTCAGTTTTCATTTCAGGCTTGATGTCGGGATTGCCCTGAGTTGAGCTTCTATAGATTGAACCACCGTACAGCGAACCATCGAGGTAATCACCCCAGCCGGATGAAGAACCTGCAGCAACATAGTTGGTGTTCCAGATGTAAGCAGGAGGAGCAACACCCACACGACCAGAAGAAATGCGAAGTTTGGCGTAGCTCAACAAATCGCTTGGTTTCAAGTCTTTGGTTAATTCATAAGCCAAACTCACGCTGGGCGAGAAGAATCTGCTTGCATAGGTTGAAGACGCTTCAGAAGCACCGGTTAGCTGAAGGAACAGTTTGTCTTTCACATCAAAATCCAACACTCCGTAAATGCGGTTGTTCAGCAACTCGGTGTAAGAGTTAAAAGGATCTTTGTTTTCGGTAGTGGAATTGATAAATGCGAAACGGTCCTGATCACGGATGATGAACTGTGAAGCACTGCCACCAATGTTGTAAATGTTTTTGTAAGTGTACAGGTAACCCACTGTTGAATTCAGGTTGATGCTGCTACTCAACTTGTGTGTACCCTGATTGATAAAGTGCAGACTTGTTTCGCTTTCCTGAATGTTGTCATCAGCGAATGAACCATTGGCCTGACTTCCTGCAGAGTTTACAGGGAAGTAAGTAATTCTGCGGTCGGTAGAGAAGTCATGACCCAAACGGGCTATCATCTTCATGTTTTCTCTCCACTTGTAATTTACCTCCGGTGTTACAATGAAACGGGTTACATCAGAAGTATTCGTTTGTTCATTCAATGTCCAACCCGGATTGTTGTAGGTGGGTGCGCCATTGCCCAGGTAGCGGCGATAGCCCCGGTGGGCGTTGAATGAGGGAATTCCTGCTGCAGTGTAGTAGGTTCCTTTATAATCTGTATTGTCGAAATCGGGAGAAGTACGCAGGTAACCCAGGTACAGGCCATCGAGATTTGAACCCATCTGGACCCTGTTTGAAGTGATTTTGGCCATGTTGGCATTCAAACCTACACTCAGCTTGTCGTTTACATTTTGTGTAAAATTCAGGCGGGCTGTGGTTCTTCTGTAATCAGACAAACCTTTCATTATACCTTGTTGATTCCAGTCGCTTAAAGAGAAAAACATATTGCTCTTCTCGCCACCCGCAGAAATAGACAGGTTGTTGTTCCAGGTGATGCCATTTCTGAATACTTGATCGCGGTTTGCGTCGTTGTATACATTTTTGTCACCTTTGCGAACGATGGTTCCATAAACAGTGCCGTCATCTGCAACAAATCTGGCGCCATTAGGGTTGATGCTGTCAGTACCGTTTCTTAGCGCAATGCGATCACCGAAAGAATTGGCATTGTTGGCAACCCAGCGGCCACCCGAACCTTGTCCAAATGTGCTTTGTTTTTCATATTCACGGTTAACCTGGTCAATGGCATAGGTCGAAGAGAATTCGATGTTCATTCCTCTCTTACCTTTTTTGGTGGTAACCACAATTACGCCGTTGGCGGCGCGGGTTCCCCAAACTGCAGCTGCAGCAGCGCCTTTCAGCACTTCTACCGACTCAATATCTGAGGGGTTAAGGTCATTCAAGCGAGACTGCTGAACAACACCGTCTACTCCTCCGCCAAAGCTGGAGTTGCTTACGGGAATACCATCCACAACAATCAAAGGCTGATTGCTACCTGTAATGGTGTTCTGACCGCGAATTTGAATGTAAGCACCGGAACCGGGATCACCCGTTGAACGGGTAATCTGTACATTCGACGCTTTTCCTGACAAGGCCTGAATGACACCGCTTTCACCCGATGACACAATGCCCTTTCCCTGAACCTGAGAAACCGCGTAACCGATTTTCCGCACATTTTTGGTTGTACCAATGGCGGTAATCGTAACGGCTTCAATGGTTCCTGTGTCACTACCCGAACTTCCGCCCGAGCCCTCGGCCTGCGAATAAGCCTCTGGGGCTAATGACGCTGCCGAAATGACAAAAAGTAAATGTTTGAATTTCATACGATATGATTGATTGATTTGCAATCGTAATGAAGAAATAACAAAAATCCTAAAACTGAGTTAGTTTGTTTGTGTTACCACAAAGACTTTTTTTCATGTAAACAACAAACAACAAAACAACTAAATAGCTAATAGCCAAAAAGATAAAAACCAAAAATTTACTTTTCGGCTTAGCCTAACAATAAAAAATTTGTGGAAAAAAAAATCAAAGTACCAAAAAAATCAGATAAACAAATTGTAATAAACGACCAATCGCAGCCTGTTGTGCGATTGGTCGTTTTTTTTTATATAAACAACCTTACTAACAGGTAAACCAATCCGGCCACAGCAGCACTTACGGGAATAGTTAGCAACCAAGCAACCAGCAAATTACGCGTTACACCCCAGCGAACAGCACTGAGTCGTTTGGTTGCGCCTACACCAATTATAGATCCGGTAATGGTATGGGTTGTGCTCACAGGAATACCCATTTGCTCTGTCATAAACAAAGTAACGGCACCTGCGGTTTCTGCACTTACGCCCTCCAGCGGGGTTACTTTGGTAATCCTGGTTCCCATGGTTTTTACAATTTTCCAGCCACCACTTAGGGTTCCAAGTCCAATGGCTCCGTAGCAAGCCAGCGGTACCCAGTTGGGTAAGTCTTTAAAATCACTAATGTTACCATTTGCAATCAGTGCTGCACCGATGATTCCCATAACTTTCTGGGCATCGTTGCCGCCATGACCCAGGGAAAATGCAGCAGAAGAAAGCAGCTGCAGCTTCTTGAACATATTGGCCGTGCGGTTGGCAGAGGGTTTTCTCAGTTTTTCAATGTAGATGTATGAGAGAACAAAAATAGCGATGATGCACAATAACGAATATCTAAGGAAAGAGTTGTCTGCCTTAGCCAGTTCTTTCGACAAATCCTTTTCCAGGTTAATTTTGAATGACTTCTTTAATTTGTCTTCATCGGCACCCGAAAAGTTCATTGCATGAGACACAGCAATCGCTAAACTATCAGCTCCTATTTTGCGATGTGACTTAAACAAAGGTTTTAAACCCTCTATTTTAGCGACCAATGAGTCTAAGGCCGGTTTTTTGCTTTCGTTGTAAAAAGCTTCCTTCTTCTTACTTTCAATTTTGGCTGTTTTGCTCACAATATCCTTTAACTTACTTACCTCAAGTTCATCGAAGGGTACAATTGCGGCTATGTTTTTGGCTACTGTTTCGGCACCATCTGAAGGGTATTCAGTTAGAAAGGGTTTTGCTTTTTCGTAATTTGACTTTGCCTTGGCCAGCTTTTCGGCTGCTTTTTTATCCGTCGGAGTTTTTTCAAACTCTTTTTTATACTTGTCAACCCGGAAGAACTTCTGAATATTTTCATCCATTTTATTTTCCTGAAAACGAATGAACATAACCCATGTGCCTGCAGAAACCGCGGCAATGATACCTATTTTTATCCAGGTGTTGCGGTGAATAGTTACCAGTGCAATGAACATAGAAATCAGCATTCCAATCATGGGTGCCAGAAAAATAAACAATAGCGTTTTTACAATCTTCTCCATTTCAACCACACTGCTGAAGGCTACAAAACCTTTGGTTAAGTATGCGTGGGCCACAGCGGCACCGGCAAAACCACCTATTAAAGTGTGTGAAGAAGATGAAGGAATACCGTACCACCAGGTGAGAAGATTCCAGAAAATAGCGGCAATCAAACCGGCCAGAATAACCGGTAAAGTAATGTAAGTGTCAATCACCGTTTTGCCAATTGTATTGGCAACAGCATGGTCTTTAAAAATAAAAAACGCTGCAAAGTTGAATACAGCAGCCCATAAAACAGCTTGTAAAGGAGTAAGAACTTTGGTGCTTACAACGGTGGCAATAGAGTTGGCCGCATCATGAAAGCCATTGATGTAATCAAAAATCAGTGCCAGTGCGATGATGACGATAACAAGGGTCATAAGAAGGGTTTAAAGTGGCTTATCAGGCGTATTTTACAATGATGGTTTCTATTACATTCGCCACATCTTCACACTTGTCGGTTGCCACTTCCATCACCGTATAAACCTCCCTGCGGCGAATGAGTTCTTTGAAATCGTTTTCGTCCTCAAACAGCCTCTTGATACTCATATCGAAAATATCATCTGCGTGATTTTCCAGGCTGTTTATCTTCACCAAACTTTCAGAAATTTTCTCGGGGCGCTTTAGTTCCCTTAATTGCATTACGGCCTTTCCCACTTCACCTGCACCCTGATTGATGACTTCAGCCATTTTCTGAATACCCTGATCATTAGGGTTTACACCATGAAACTGAATTTTTTTGCAACTTGCATATATATAATCTGCCACATCATCTAAAGCTGTTGCAAGGTAATGTATATCCTCCCTGTCGAAGGGTGTTATAAAGTTTCTTCCCAACTCCTGAAAAATCTGATGCGTCAGTTCGTCGTTCTGATGTTCCAGATCTTCAATTTGTTTAGACAATGCCAGTCGTTTGTCTTCATCCGTTTCATAAACGAACTCCTGCAACAATCTGCCCATCAGGGTTACTTTATCAGCCACCTGCTCAAAAAGGTTGTAGAACACCCTGTCTTTGGGCAGAAAAATTTTCATGATGTTGTTAAATGCCATGATGTATTATTTTTGGTGATGCAAAACTACTTTCATAATATCAGGACCCCGTATCCTTAAAACATAATTAACAATAACTTAACACAGATTCTTTTTAACCCACATTGGTAAGATAGATATTTTCACCTGTGTGCGCTATTTCCTGACAGGTTTCTGTTGCATTCCGAAGTGCTGAAAATATTTCATGTCGTTTGATGAAACCGGCCGGATTGTGTTCTTCTTCATAAAGTTTTTTAAGAGCCTGCTCATAAGCCATGTCCATTTCTCTTCTTATTCCATGCATTTGCAAAGCATGTTTCATCAGGGAGTATTTTTCCGGAGTTTCAACACTGTATATCAAGCTTTCAAGCTCGTCTGCTCCATTGAGTAAAATTTGTCCCATTTGAACCAACTCTTTATCTTTTATTTCGGCAAGCATCCAGCTTAAACTTCTAGATGTAAGATAAACACCTCTGCAGGCACCATGAAGTCTTATGTACAATTCGTGAACAGATTCTCTGTCAATGGGGGTAATGAAGGTTTTAGCCAGGTGGGCCGTGTTTATGCGATACGCATCAACAGAATTTAAATAAAGTAATCGTACTTCTGCAGCCAACTCTTTCAATTCATCTTCATTGTTGCAATTGAGCATTCGGTTGAGCAGAACAATTGCACCTTTTAGGATTTGCACCTGTGCATTGAAGCGCTGATAGATAAGTTTATCGCCCGGTTGAATTAGTTTTTTTAATGATTCAAGCAACACGCTTCAAAAGTATTTCTACCCGCATGCTCTTGGGCTTGTACTTTCGACATTTAACAAAAAGATAACGGACTGAAAACCTTACAATTCCTTGCGTAATCGTGCCACGGGGATGTTGAGCTGCTCCCTATATTTTGCAACGGTGCGACGGGCAATATTGTATCCTTTCTCTTTCAGCAGTTCCATCAGCGCTTCATCCGTCAGGGGTTTTTTCTTTGCCTCAGCGGCAATGGCATCAGAAAGTATCTTTTTAATTTCCCTGTTGCTCACCTCTTCGCCTTCTTCGTTGGTAATGCCTTCGCTAAAGAAGAATTTCAGGGGAAAAATGCCAAAATCGGTTTCAACATATTTGCTGTTGGCCACACGGCTGATGGTGCTGATATCCAAACTAACCTGATTCGCAATATCCTTTAAAATCATCGGTTTCAGGCGGGTTTCGTCGCCATCCTCAAAAAAGTCGCGCTGCCTTTGAACAATGGCCTCCATGGTGCTTAGAAGAGTGTTTTGCCTTTGCTTAACACTGTCAATAAACCATTTGGCACCATCCAGTTTTTGCTTAATGTACTGAACCGCATCTTTCAGGTTTTTGTCGTTCTTGCCCGAATGTTCGTAGGCTTTTAAAGTTTCGGCATAAGCCGGAGAAATGCGCAATTCAGGAGCATTTCTTGAATTTAAACGAACCTCCAGCGCACCCTCTACCCCGGACACTATGAAATCAGGCACGATGTATTGAGATTTTCCGGCAGAACCGGCCCCTGTTTCCCCCGGTTTGGGATTGAGTTTGATGATTTCACCAATCGCGGCTTTCAGTTGTTCATCATCAATTTTCAGCGACCTTTTAATTTTTTCGTAATGCTTTTTACTGAAGGCCTCCATCTGTTCTTCAATAATTCTTTCAGCTAGGGTAATGGCTTCGCTATCGCCGTAATCCTTCTTGTATAGCTGAAGTAAAAGACATTCCTGCAGGTTTCGGGCACCAATGCCGGCCGGATCGAAATTTTGAATCTTAACGAGTAATTTTTCCAGGTGTTCTTCTGTGGTGCTGATGTTTTCGTTGAAAGCCAAGTCGTTCACAATGCTCCGCAACTCTCTTCTCAGATATCCATCCTCTTCTATGCTGTTGATGAGGTGAATGGCCAATGCCAAATCAGTTTCGTTGAAAAAAGTGGCCCGCGCTTGTTCGATGAGGTACTCCTGAAAACTGCTTTGGTTGGCAATGGGCATTTCGCGGGGTTCGTCTCCGCTGTAGTCTTCGTTCAGGCGAAAACTTCCTTCGTCGTCACCCGAGCTGGCTCTGAGCAGTTCATCCACATCCACATCGTTGCTGTAATAATCGTCTTCTTCGTAATCGTTCTCCTGGTCGTAACGGTCGTCTTCTGCTCCATCACCTCGATTGTCTTCCAGCGCGGGGTTGTCAAGCAGCTCCTGATCCACCTTTTCTTCAAAATCCTGGGTGTTCAACTGCAACAGTTTAATAAACTGAATCTGCTGTGGACTCAGCTTTTGCAACATTTTGTGCGACAAACCCTGCTTTAGTGAACTCATATTCCGGCTTAGTGTGCTTTGCGCTAACTTTGCAAGCACAACGCAAATTTAGCGCATTTAAACGGATGTATATAGAGGAATTAAGCTCCCGGGTGGGAGAAATCATAACCCTGAAGGGTTGGGTGGCCAACAAGCGCGAGGGCAAAGGCATTGTATTTATTATCCTTCGCGATGGCACAGGTTATTGTCAATGTGTGGCAGCCGAAGAAGCGGTAGGTCCTGAAATTTTATCAGTGGCTCAGGATTGTTCGCTGGAATGCAGCGTAATCCTAACCGGAAAAGTTGTGGCCGACGAAAAGCAAATCGGAGGGCATGAAATTCAGGTTACCACACTTGAAATTGTTGGCAAAAGCGAAAACTACCCCATTGCCAAAAAAGAGCATGGCGTTGAGTTTTTAATGGATCAGCGACATCTGTGGCTTCGCAGCACCCGGCAATGGGCCATCATGCGCATACGAAACCGCATTATTTATAGCATTCACCGCTACTTCCAGGATCAGGGCTTTGTTCAAATGGATGCCCCCATTTTTACCGGCAACGCATGCGAAGGAACAAGCACGCTGTTTGAAACGGATTTTTACGGCGAACCTGCTTACCTAAGCCAAAGCGGTCAATTGTATGGCGAGGCTATGGCCATGGCGATGGGTAGAATTTACACTTTCGGGCCCACTTTCAGAGCAGAGAAAAGCAAAACCCGCCGCCATCTCAGCGAGTTTTGGATGATAGAACCGGAAATGGCTTTCTTCGATATTTTCCAAAATATGGATTGTATTGAAGGAATGATGCACGCCATTATCACCGATGTACTGGAAAATTGCCAACAGGAACTTCAAACCATTGGCCGAAACATTGCAGTGCTGGAAAGCAGTTTGAAGAAATTTCCACGCCTTACCTACGACGAAGCTGTTCGCATCATTAAAGGAGAGCAGGATGTGAATGGTAAAAACGGAATAGGAAGTTTGGAAGCAGAACTCACCCGAGTTCTCGATCGCCTGAAAGAAGTGGATGCCGAGATTGCAGACCGCGAAGCCAAAATTGCGGCGGGAGGCATGAAAAAAGGGGAGATCAACTTCTTTCAAAACAAGATTGACAGCTTAAAACAGGAAAAAGCGGACATGGAAGAGGATGCAAGAAACATTCCTCAATGGATTAAAAGCGCCAAAGAGTTTGAATACGGAAACGATTTTGGCGGCAGCGACGAAACAGTGATTACCCGCCTGTTCGATTCTCCCATTATGGTGTACGACTGGCCCCACGCCGTAAAAGCGTTCTATTTAAAGCGAAGCCCCGAAAACCCTGAATTTGCCAGAGGTGTTGATGTTCTTGCTCCCGAAGGGTACGGTGAAATTGTGGGTGGTGGCGAAAGGGAAACCAACGAAGAATTGTTGAAAGAGAAAAT